>CAKTZW010000304.1 GCA_934636065.1 uncultured Labedella sp. | reverse complement strand
ATTACTACCGGCTCTGCATTTTTCGGGTGTGGCTCTGGAAAACGGAACTTTTGGTCATGGACCGGCTGACGGAGGTGACGGGCGTCGCCGGGCCGCTGCCGTGGACGGAGCTCACCCGCCGGGTCGAGGGGATCTCGGGCTCCGTCGACCTGCGCTGGTCGGTGCGACCCGGCACGGCGCTGGGGACAGCCTCGCCGTGGTCGGAGGACCTGCCCTCCGGCGCCCGCGACCCCGAGCAGGACGACGGCAGGAACGACGGCGAGGGCGCCGCCGGCGGATCGACGTGCAGCGTCCTCCACGTCGACGGCGTGTCCATCGCCGTCTCGGGCGCCGACCACGGTCCGGCACCGGCCGCGGCCCCCGAGCCGGGACGACAGGTCGGCGAGGACGGCGACGGCATGCCGCACGGCGCCTTCCGAACCACGCAGGGGTCGGCCCACGCCCTCATCGTCACCGGCACTCTCGACGAGCCCCTCCACGTCGCCGATCCCGAGGCGGCCGTGCGCCGCGTCGATCGCACGATCGAGGAGTGGCGGCAGTGGTCGCGCACCTTCAGCTACGACGGACCGTGGGCCGACGACGTGCACCGCAGCGCCCTCGCGCTCAAGCTCCTCCTGCACAGTCAGACCGGCGCGGTCGCCGCCGCGGTCACGACCTCGCTCCCCGAGAGCCGCTCTGGCGGCAAGAACTGGGACTACCGCTTCGCGTGGGTGCGCGACCTCGCCTACACGACACGCGCGCTCGTGCGATTCGGGCTGCGGGAGGAGACGCACGCCGCACTCTCCTGGGTGCTCCGGACCGTGAAGGCGGACGGGGCGCGGCTGCGGGTGTTCTTCGATCTGCGCGGCGAGGACCCGCGGTCCCCCGTCGAGCATCCCGTCCCGGGTTGGCGCGGAATCGGTCCTGTCGTCTCCGGGAACCCCGCCGGCTCGCAGCTCCAGCTCGGCGTCTACGGCGACCTCATCGACATCGCCCGTCAGCACGTCGCGGGCGGAAACGTCCTCGACGTGCCCACCCGACGCCTGCTCGCGGAGGTCGCCGACACGACGTGCGACCTCTGGCACCGCCCCGACTCCGGCATGTGGGAGCTCCCCGAGGTGCGGCGGCACACCTCCTCCATGATGGGATGCTGGCAGGCGCTCGACGCCGCGGTGCACCTCGCGGACGCCGGCGGGCTCACCGGGAGCGTCGAGCGGTGGCGGATTGAGCGGGACCGCATCCACGCCTGGGTGTGGGAGCACTGCTGGTCGGAGGAGAAGCGGGCCTGGACCATGCATCCGGGAGGGGACGAGCTCGACACGTCGGTCCTCCTGCACGCCCCGAGCGGCTTCGACCGCGGCGAGCGCATGTCGGCGACGATCGACGCGATCCTCGCCGAGCTCGGGACGAGCGGCCCACCGTACCGCTACTCGGGCGTCGAGTCCGAGGAGTTCCCCTTCGTCGCGTGCGGGTTCTGGGTCGCCTCGGCGCTCGGCTGCACCGGCCGCGCGGAGGAGGCGCACGCCTTCATGGACCGCATGATCGCGCTGTCGAACGACGTGGGCCTCTACTCCGAGATGATCGACCCCGAGACGGGCGACTTCTGGGGCAACCTGCCGCAGGGACTCAGCCACCTGGCGCTCATCAACGCCGCCATCACGATCGAGGAGACCTCCGGATGACCATGCAGACCTTCCGTTCGGTGCGGGCCGAACTCGTCGAGAGCCTCTACTGGGACGCGGGGCGACGCGCCGTGTGCTGGGTCGATATCCCGGCCGGGCTCGTGCACGTGAGTCCCATCGACGGTCCGGCCGACGGATCCGCCGACACCGTGATCGAGCTGCCGCCGCCCGTCTCCGCCGTGCAACCGCGCAGCGGCGGCGGTTTCGTCGTGGCCGGGAACCGCGACCGCGTCCTCCTCCTCGACGCGAGCGGCGCCGTCGAACGGGAACTCGCGGTCCTCCCTCTCGCGAGCGGGGACGTGCGCGTCAACGAGAGCAAGGTCGACCCGTTCGGCCGCTTCGTGATCGGCGGAATGGACGAGTCCGGAGACGGTTCGCTCGCCGCCATCCACCGGGTGTCGGGCGACGGAGCGGTCGAGCTGATGGCGGCGGGCTTCGGGACGACGAACGGCTTCGAGTGGAACGACGACGGCTCCGAGATGTTCTTCACCGACACCAACGACTCCACCGTCTACCGCTCCCCGTACGGGGAGACGACGCCGCTGACGGAGCGCACGCCGTACCTCGTCGGCCGCCCGTCCGACGGGATCGTCCGCGACATCGACGGGTTCTTCTGGAACGGTCTCTACGGGGAGGGCGTCGTCGTCCGCTGGGCGCCGGACGGCACGATCGACCGCACCGTCGCGGTCCCGGCGCCGAACGTCACGAGCGTCGCTCTCGGCGGCGACGACCTGCAGACGCTCTTCGTCGGCACGGCGCGCGAGAACCTGTCGGAGGACGAGCTGCGCGCCCACCCGGGCAGCGGTGGGATCTTCACCCTCGACGTCGACGTCCCGGGCCGACCGGTGGGCGTCTTCTCGGGGTGACCGACCCGTCCTGAACCCGCAACCCCCTGCCGTCCGAGCGCGAGCGGAGAAGAGTGGATGCTGCGGCGCGCGGGCGTCGCGGGACAGGAGCTTCATGGACCTCGGCATCGCCGGACGTATCGCCCTCGTCACGGGAGGCGACTCGGGAATCGGGTGGCACACGGCGGCCGCCCTCCTCGCGGAGGGCGCGACCGTCGTGATCTCCGACCGGGAGCAGGGCCGACTCGACGAGGCCGCCGCGGCCCTCGACGACGCCGACGGCCGCCTCTTCGCCTTCGCCGCCGATGTGACGAGCGAGGCGGAGCTCGCGGCTCTGCACGCGAAGACCCGCGAGGCCGTCGGCGAGATCGACATCCTCGTGCAGTCGTCCGGCGTCACAGGTGCGCAGGGCCTCTTCCACGAGATCGACGACGCCGGGTGGGTCGACACGATCGAGACCGATCTCCTCGGGCCGGTCCGGCTCGTGCGCGAGTTCCTCCCCGACCTGCGTTCGGGAGGCTGGGGCCGCCTCGTCCTCATCGCGAGCGAGGACGCCGTGCAGCCGTACGACGACGAACTCCCCTACTGCTCCGCGAAGGCCGGCGTCCTCGCGCTCGCGAAGGGCCTGTCCCGCAGCTACGCAGCGGAGGGACTGCTCGTCAACGCCGTCTCCCCCGCCTTCATCCACACGCCGATGACCGACGCGATGATGCAGAAGCGTGCGGAGCAGCGCGCTACGGACGTCGACGAGGCGATCGCGTCGTTCCTGGACGAGGAGCGCCCGTACCTCGAGCTCAAGCGACGCGGCCGGCCGGAGGAGGTCGCGAGCGTCATCGCGTTCCTGTGCTCCGACCGGGCCTCGTTCGTGAACGGCTCGAACTACCGGGTCGACGCCGGCTCGGTCGCCACCATCTGACCCACCAAATCCGACCACCACCATCCGACCATCACGCAGGAAACGAGGCCGCGACCCTCGCGGCATGAAGGAGAAGAAGAGATGACCGACACCCTCGAGCGCACCACGACGGCCCCGGCGGACGCCGGAGCCAAGAAGACGCGCCGGCAGAACGCGGAGAAGGGCTTCGTCGCCTCCAAGGACCTCACCGACTGCCTGCAGGCCGTCCTGGTCGACCTGATCGAGCTGCACCTCCAGGGCAAGCAGGCGCACTGGAACGTCGTCGGGAAGAACTTCCGCGACCTCCACCTCCAGCTCGACGAGATCATCGAGGCGGCCCGCGAGTTCAGCGACGAGGTGGCCGAGCGGCTCCGTGCCCTCCACGCCGTGCCCGACGGCCGCAGCGACACCGTCTCGG
>CAKTZW010000303.1 GCA_934636065.1 uncultured Labedella sp. | reverse complement strand
AGCTCGTCCTGGCATACGGCACCGTGAGCCAGCTCGGCTTCCTCTTCGTGATCGTCGGCTTCGGCACGCGCGACGCCGCTCTCGCCGGCGCGGCGATGCTGCTGGCTCACGCCGTGTACAAGGCCGGCCTCTTCCTCGTGGTGGGGATCATCGACCACCGGACGGGTACCCGCGACTGGCGCGGGCTCTCCGGTCTCGGCCGGTCCATGCCCGTGCTCGCGGTCGCCGCCGCGCTCTCGACGGCCTCGATGGCCGGGATCATCCCGCTCCTCGGCTTCGTGGGCAAGGAGGCCGTCTTCACCGCGCTCATCGAAGCCGGCGGACACGGCGACGCCTGGGCGTGGGTCGCGCTCGTCGGCACGGCGCTCGGCTCGGTCCTCACGGTCGCGTACAGCGCCCGGTTCCTCTGGGGCGCGTTCGCCCGTCGCACGACGCCCGAACCGATGGAGCTCCACCACGACAGCGGCGCCATCGTCGCGGCCCCCCTGCTCCTCGGCGTCGCGGGAGTGGTGCTCGGCGTCGGCGTGCCCCTCCTCGATCCGTTGCTCGCGGGCTACGCCGACACCGTGGGAGCGGGCGAGTACCACCTCGCGCTGTGGCACGGCCTCGAGCCGGCCCTCCTCCTCTCGGCGGTCGTCATCGCTCTCGGTCTCGGGCTGTTCGCGGCACGCAAGGCGGTCGCCCGTGCCCAGTCCACCGTTCCCGCCCTCATCGACGCGTCGCGTGGCTACTGGACGACCGTCAACGCCGTCGACCGGGTCGCCGCTCGGATCACGCTCTTCGCCCAGCGCGGCGGACTCCCGCAGTACCTCACGACGATCGTGGTCGTCTTCGTGCTCGCCGTCGGCGGCATGCTGCTCGCGACCGGCACATGGCCGACGGCGATCCGGGCCTTCGACTATCCGCTCCAGGTCGTGATCGCGGCGTGCATGATCGTCGCGTCGGTGATGGCCGCGCGGGCGCGTCAGCGGATGACGGCCGTCCTTCTCGCCGGCGTCACGGGTTTCGGACTCGTCGCGCTGTTCGCGCTCCACGGTGCGCCGGACCTCGCCCTCACCCAGGCCCTCGTGGAGCTCGCGACCATCGTCACCTTCATCCTCGTGCTCCGGCGACTGCCTCACGCGATCGCGCAGCACAACAAGCCCGTCCGCAAGGTGCGCAGAGCCGTCATCGGCGTGCTCTTCGGCGCCACGATGTCCGTCGTCGGCGCCGTCGCGCTCTCGGCGCGCGAGGCCGAGAGCATCGCCACGGAGCTGCCGCGGTTGTCGCTCGAGGAGGGCCACGGCCGCAACATCGTCAACGTCATGCTCGTCGACATCCGGGCGTGGGACACGATGAACGAGATCGCCGTCCTCGTCGTGGTCGCCACCGGCATCGCGAGCCTGCTGTTCGTCTCGGGTCGCTCCGGCACGCCGCAGCGCCTCCCCGGGGCCCGACGGCAGCGGGCGAACCGGCGCGCCGTACCGGCGGACATCCACGGGTCCACGGGTCTGTCTCCCGCCGGCGAGGCACCGGCCGGGATCGCCGAGGACGACGAGCGGGACGAGGACGACGGCCACGACGACACCGGCGCACACCCGCAGCTGTCGGAGGCCGGCGCCGAGGAGCCGAGGGTCGCGCACACCGCGACACCCGAGGAGCGCCTCGCGTCGGGGGCCCGGCAGTCGTGGCTGCTCGCGGGCCGGACGATCCGGGACGAGAACCGGTCCCTGCTCCTCGAGGTGCTCGTGCGCCTGCTGTTCCACCCGGCGATCGTCGTCTCGATCTTCCTGCTCTTCACCGGGCACAACACGCCGGGCGGCGGCTTCGCGGGCGGACTGCTCGCCGGGCTCGCGCTCGTCGCCCGCTATCTCGCGGGCGGGCGCTACGAGCTCGCCGAGGCCGTGCCGATCGACGCGGGGAAGCTGCTCGGGGCGGGCATCCTCCTCGCCGTCGGTTCCGCCGTCGGCTCGTTGTTCTTCGGCGCCGACGCGCTCACGTCCGCCTACCTCGAGGCCGACGTGCCCGTCCTCGGTCACCTCTCGATCGGGACGTCGACGATCTTCGACCTCGGCGTCTACCTCGTGGTCGTCGGGCTCACCGTCGACATCCTCCGGAGCCTCGGCGGTGAGATCGACCGCCAGCAGGAGGACGCGGACCTCGATCCGGGCGCCCACGACGACTTCACCACGACGGGAGCCGAGCGATGAGCGCCTCCCTCACCCTCGTGATCCTCATGGGCGCGATGTACGCGGTCGGCATCTACGTGATGCTCGAACGCAGCCTCACCCGGGTGCTCATCGGCTTCCTCCTCGTCGGCAATGCGACGAACATCCTCATCTTCCTCATGAGCGGGGGCAATGGCACCCCGCCGCTCGTCACGGGCACGGCCTCCGACGGGTCGATGGTCGACCCGGTTCCCCAGGTGCTCATGCTCACGGCCATCGTGATCAACTTCGGCATCACCGCCTTCCTCCTCGCCCTCATCTACCGGTCGTGGTGGCTCGCGCAGCTCGGCGCGGAGGGCGACACGGTCCCCGACGAGCACGAGGGCGAGACCGAGGCGCAGACCGAGTCGAGCTTCGATCCGCTCGACCTCGACGACGCCGCCGTGCACGACGTGCTCCGCGCGAGCGACGAACGACCGGACGACGACGCGTCGCCGTCGACCTCGCCGGACGGGACCACGGGGGAGGGCCGCTCGTGACCGCCATCGTCCCTCTCGTCGTGATGCTGCCACTGCTCGGGGCCGCCATCGCACTGACCCTCGGGAAGTGCCCGAAGGTCCAGATCGCGGTGAGCACTCTCGTGCTCACCATCGTCGCCGCCGCGTCGATCGCGCTCCTCGTCCACGTCGACGCGGCCGGCACCGTCGTCGTGCACCTCGGCGGATGGCAGGCGCCCTGGGGGATCGTGCTCGTCGCCGACAGGCTGGCGGCGATCATGCTCGTGGTGTCGTCGCTCATGCTGCTCGGCGTCCTGCTCTTCGCCATCGGCCAGGGCATCGCGGACCGCGACAGCAACCCGCCGCCGGTGTCGATCTTCCACCCCACGTACCTCGTGCTGGCCGCCGGGGTGTTCGACGCCTTCGTGGCCGGCGACCTGTTCAACCTCTACGTCGCGTTCGAGATGCTCCTGGCGGCGAGCTACGTCCTCCTCACGCTCGGCGGCACGGGAGCGCGCATCCGGGCCGGCGTCACGTACATCGTCGTCAGCCTCATGTCGTCGATCATCTTCGTCGCCTCGATCGCGCTCATCTACGGGGCGACGGGCACGGTCACGATCGCCCTCATCTCCGAGCGCATCCGCGACCTTCCGGCCGACGTGCAACTCGTCCTGTGCCTCGCCCTGCTCGTGGGCTTCAGCGTGAAGGCGGCGCTGTTCCCCCTGTCGTTCTGGCTGCCCGATTCCTACCCGACGGCGCCCGCCCCTGTCACGGCCGTGTTCGCCGGACTCCTGACGAAGGTCGGCATCTACGCGATCATCCGGACGGACACGGTGCTGTTCGTGGACGTCCCGCTGCAGACGCCCCTGCTCGTCGTCGCCGCGATCACGATGGTCGTCGGCATCCTCGGCGCCGTCGCGCAGGCCGACATCAAGCGACTGCTGTCCTTCACGCTCGTCAGCCACATCGGCTACATGGTCTTCGGCATCGCCATCGGCTCCGAGGCCGCGACGACCTCGACGATCTACTACGTCGTGCACCACATCGTCGTGCAGACCGCGCTCTTCCTCGTGGCGGGCCTCATCGAGCGCGTCGGGGGATCGACCTCGATCAGCCGTCTCGGCGGGCTGCTCACGGCGGCGCCGGTCGTCGCGGTGCTGTACTTCATCGGGGCGTTGAAC
>CAKTZW010000302.1 GCA_934636065.1 uncultured Labedella sp. | reverse complement strand
CGGGCGGCGTCCGAGACGGAGCCGAAGAAGGCGCTGGTCGTGGCCTGCTTCCGGCGGCGCGGCCGCAGGCGCACGGTCGCCTCGACGACCACGCCGAGGAGTCCCTCCGAGCCCACCATGAGGGCGGTGAGGTCGAGGCCCGTGACCCCCTTCACGCTCCGGTGCCCCGTGCGCACGACCCGCCCGTCGGCGAGCACGACGGTCAGGCCGAGTACGGCGTCGCGCGTCACGCCGTACTTCGCGCACAGGAGGCCGCCGGCCCCCGTCGCGATGTTCCCGCCGACCGTCGAGATCGCGCGCGACGCCGGGTCGGGCGCGAACCACAGCCCGCGCTCGCCGAGGATGTCGTTGAAGGCGCCGTTGAGGATGCCGGGCTGCACGACCGCGACGAGGTCGTCCTCATCGATCTCCAGCACCCGGTCCATGGCGCGGGTGGACAGGACGATCTCCCCGGCCCCCGCCATCGCGGCCCCCGCGAGACCGGTGCCCGCGCCGCGCGTGACGACGGGGGTGCGCGTCGCCGTGGCCACGCGCATCGTGGCCTGCACGTCGTCGATCGATCGGGCCTCGACGATCGCGAGGGGCGGCGCGGCCGAGCGGTGTCCCGACTTGTCCGCGCGCATCTCGTCGAGGCGCGTCGCGTCCGTCACGACGGCGTCGGCCAGGACGTCCCGGAGCGCGGCGACGACCGCGGATCGATCGTCCGGCTCCGTCGGCGTCATCGTCGGAGTTCCGAGCGGCCGGCCGCGACGCCGCTCACGACGGCGACCGCGGCGTAGACGAGGCCGACGACGGGCTGACCGAGATCGAGCCACGCGATGGTCGCGGCCGCGATGACGAGCAGTTCGACGAGGGAGCGCCCGTACACGTCGACGGCGAACACCGCTCGCGGCGACCGGAAGAGGGCCCAGAGCAGGATCGCGATGACGGGAGCGCCGAGACCCATCACGATGTTGAGGGGGAAGGCGAACGACGCGAAGCCCCACACCCCGAGCGTCGCGTACGCGAAGAGCTCGAGGACGAGCCGGAGGACGTCGTTGGCGCGGATGCGCTGGGGGGTCTCGGTCGCGGTCACCCGACGATTTTACGCGCCCGGGCGTCGGCGCACGCGCGGAGCGCCCGCGACGGTCAGCGGAAGATGATCGTGCGGGCGCCGTCGAGCAGCACCCGGTCCTCGGAGAACCACTTCACGGCTTGCGTGAGCGTCCGGCTCTCCTCGTCCTGACCGATCGCGACGAGCTCGGCGACCGACCGGGAGTGGTCGACACGGACGACGTTCTGCTCGATGATCGGGCCCTCGTCGAGATCGCTCGTGACGAAGTGCGCGGTGGCCCCGATGAGCTTCACCCCGCGTGCGTGCGCCTGCCGGTACGGGTTCGCGCCCTTGAAGCCGGGGAGGAACGAGTGGTGGATGTTGATCGCCCGACCGGCGAGTCGCTCGCACAGCTCGGGCGAGAGGATCTGCATGTAGCGGGCGAGGACGACGAGCTCGATGTCGTGCTCCTCGACGGCTTCGAGGATGCGGCGTTCGAAAGCCGCCTTCTCCTCCGGGGTCGTGACGGGCGCCGATTCGAACGGCACGCCGTAGAAGCTCGCCAGGTCGCGCAGCGAGCCGTGGTTCGCGAGCACGAGCGGGATGTCCACGGCGAGCTGACCGGCGCGCTGCCGGAAGAGCAGGTCATTGAGGCAGTGCGCCGCCGTCGAGGCGAGGACGAGCGTCTTGAGGGGACGGCCGACGACGTCGAGCCGCCACTGCATCGCGTACCGGTCCGCGACGGGAGCGAGCGCCTCGGCGAACGTCTCCCGATCCGCCCGCGACTCCACCTGCAGCCGCATGAAGAAGCGCCCGGTGTCGGCGCTCGAGAACTGCTGGCTCTCCGTGATGTTCCCGTGCGCCGTGACGACGGCGCCGCTCACGGCGTGCACGATGCCGGGCTGGTCGGGGCAGACGATGGTGAGGACCCAGTGGTTGAGGGCGGGGATGGCGGCGGTCACCGTCCTAGGGTATTGCCCCTCGGTGGGATAAACTGCCATCGGTCGCGGGTCCGCCGCGGCCCTGGGCGCGCACATCGGCGCGCAGCCGAACCCCGCTCGCGAGCGCATCGCCGGAGCCGGGTGAACGCCGACGACTCCGTCTTCCGATGCCGCCCGCCGCCCCGCCGCGGGCCCCCGTGATTGTGTGCACCTCCCCATGACCGTCTCCTCCGACCGCTCCCTGTCTCCCTCCACCGCCTCCGTCGAATCCGTGCAGCGGTTCCCGTGGTGGGGGATGATCGCCCTCTCCGTCGCCACGTTCCTGTCCGTCACGAGCGAGATGATGCCGACGGGACTGCTCCCGCAGATGAGTGCGGAC
The DNA here is from genome assembly GCA_934636065.1 of uncultured Labedella sp. Taxonomy (GTDB): domain Bacteria; phylum Actinomycetota; class Actinomycetes; order Actinomycetales; family Microbacteriaceae; genus Labedella. Next base: position 1,489 of record CAKTZW010000302.1, on the reverse strand, counting down.
CTCGGTGTGACACCCGGGGCCGTCGGCCTCCTCGTGACGGTCCTCGCGTTCACCGTCGTCGTCTCGAGTGCTCCCCTCACGGCGCTCACCCTGCGGATCCCGCGGAAGCCCTTCCTCCTCGTGGTCATCGCCGTGCTCGGCCTGTCGAACCTGCTCACGGCGCTCGCTCCCGATTACACCCTCGTCGTCGCGAGTCGGATCCTCGGCGGGCTCGCGCACGGTCTGTTCTGGGCGACGGTGCCGGCCTACGCCGCCCGGCTCGTCCCGCCGACGCTCATCGCTCGCGCGGTGTCGATCACGATCGCGGGCGGGACGCTCGCCTTCGTCCTCGGCGTGCCCCTCGGCACGGCTCTCGGAGCCGCGATCGGGTGGCGTTGGGGCTTCGCGGCCGTCGCGGGCGCCTTCGCCATCGGCGTCCTGGCGGTGTGGCTGCTGCTCCCCGCCGTGCCTCCGGTGGAGCGCGCCCCGCGTGAGCACGCGGCCGGCGGGCGCCGGACGCTCGATCCGACGACCATCCCGGTCGTCCTCGTGTGCCTCACGACGGCCATCGCGATGATCGGGCACTACGCGCTCTACACGTTCATCGCCCCGTTCCTCACCGAGCGCCTCGGCGTCCCCTCCGCCCTCTTCAGCGTCGTCCTCTTCGCCTATGGCGTGGCCGGGGCGGTCGGGCTCCTCCTGACGGGCACGGTGTTCGCGCGCCGCCCGGGGGCCGGACTCGTACTCGCTCTCGCCGGTTCCGCCGTCTTCGTCACCGTCGCGGCCCTGTCGGCGGGCAACGTCGTCGTCGCGGTGACGGCCGTGATCCTGTGGGGCATCGCCTTCGGGATGATCCCGCCGCTGCTCCAGACCCGGGTGCTGCAGTTCGCGAGCCCGCGGATCCGCGACACCGCTGCGGCCTTCTACACGACGGCCTTCAACATCGGCATCGGGGGAGGAGCGCTCGTCGGTGCGTGGCTGCTCGAACACGGCGGGCTCGGGACGCTGCCCCCGGCGCAGATCGTCCTCCTGACTGCGAGCGCCGTCATCGTCTTCGTCGTCGGCCGCCGGGCGGCCCGCTCGACGGAGTGAGCCCGATGGGACGGGTGATCAGCCGCCCGTCGCGGCGTCGTCGAGCGCACCGTCCACCAGGACGGCGGTGACGTCGACGCCGGTCTCGGGTCCGGTCCGGCCGTCCTCGGCGTACGCGACCGAGATGGAATGCGGGCCGAGGCCCAGCAGGATCCAGTCGAACCCGGGGTTCCAGTCGCAGGCGAGCGTCCCGTCGCCCTCCGCGAAGGAACACGTGAAGGCGGACAGGCCGTCGACCCGGCCGGCCACGGTCGTGCCGGGGATGCCGCTCAGTCGGATGCTCAAGTCGAACACCGACATCGTCGCGCCGTCCACCGGGGACTCGAACACCGGGGGAGCAGCGAGCACGATCGGCTCGGTGCGTTCCTCGACGGCACCGGTCGGCGTCGTCTGACGCACCACGAGAGAGCTCGCACCG
>CAKTZW010000301.1 GCA_934636065.1 uncultured Labedella sp. | reverse complement strand
ACCTGAGGCCGCGGGTAGCCGCGGAACACCTGCCGGTGTGCGCACCGATGCATCCCCGTCGGGGTCACCTGCTGTTCCGCGTCGTCCACCATGGGCGTCGCATCGCCCTCGAGACGTTCCACGCGCTCAGCGACGCCACCGGCGCGCTCGGGTTCCTCTCCGATCTCGTGGCCGCCTATGTCGAGCTGCGCCATCCCGACGGCCCCGCTCCGGAGATCCAGCAGCGGAACGCCTCGACGCGCGCGCTCGCACGCGACGGCTACGCCCACTACTTCCCCGAGCGGAAGATCCCTCCCCTCCTCCCGATCTCACTGCGAGCGCTCGCCGCCGACGGACGGCTGCGAGGCGCAGCAGATCCGGAGTCCTCGCGTCGGAGGAGTGGCGGGATGCGCCGCGCGTCGAGCGCATCGTCGCGTCGGCTCCGCCGTGTCCGGGGGACCCGGACTCGCGACGGCCGCCCGCGCGTCGTGGAGCTCACGGCGAGCGCCGATCAGGTGCGCGCGCTCGCACGGGCGGAGGGCGTGTCCGTCACGATGTACCTCACGGCGCTGTTCTTCGCGTCGCTCCGCGCGACGTCGCAACGCCTCGGCGTACCCGGGACGTTTTCGGCGTCGATCCCGGTCGACCTGCGGCGGTTCTACCCGTCCGATTCGCCGCGGAACTTCTTCGCGACGGTCCGGGTCGCGCACCGGTACGGCGAGGGAGCGGACGACCTCGGCTCGGTGTGCCGACTCCTCGAGGCCCGGTTCCGTGCGCGCGCGACGCCGACGGCCCTCGCGCGGCGGGTGCGGGCGCTCGTCCGGGTGGAGGAGTCGATCCTGGTGCGCGTGATCCCTCGTCGGCTGAAGGACGGGCCCCTCGGTCTCATCGGGCGGACGGCGGGCCGAGGCTTCACCGTCGCCGTCTCGAACCTCGGCGCTGTGACGCTGCCGGAGCCGGCGGCCGGACGCGTCCGTCGGCTGCTCTTCCACGTGTCCGCGGTCCGACCGCAGCTCTCCGTCGTCTCCTGCTCCGGCGTCCTCACGATGTGCTTCACGTCGCCGTTCACGGAGGTCGACCACGTCCGCGAGTTCGCCCGTGCCCTCGGCGTCCGGGGCGTCGAGACGACGATCGCGGTGGCTCCGACCACGGAGGACGAGCTCGCCGGCGTCGGACCATGAGCGCCTGTGCAGCGTGCGGCGTCCGGATCGAGGGGACGTGGGAACGCTGTCCCCTCTGCGCCGGGCCGGTGTCGGGACCGCCGACGCCCGGACCGCTGCCGGCGGTCCCGCTCGCGGCGGACCGACGCAGTCGCGACCTCCGCGCGCGGCAGCTGCCGGGCGAGAGGTCGCGGGCGACGAGTCTCGTCGAGGTCCTTCTCGGCGCCCGCGGCGCCGAGCGCCGCCGCGAGCTCGCGAAGCGCCTCCGCCTCTAGCTCGGGGACGTTCAGGCGCGGATGTCGGGCACCTGGACGGGGACGTACTCGCCGTCGCGGAAGAGCACGCCGCCACCCGGCGGCGTCTTCCCGAGCATGAACTTCGGGATCTGCGTCGCGAAGGCCTGCGTGCCCGTCATCGCGTTCGACGGCGACAGCACGAGGCCGCGGCGTGCCCGCTTCGCCTCGACGTACGGGCCACCGAACACGCTCGACACCGCCTCGGTCGTGAGCGAGACGACGAAGACGAGGTTCCGCTTCTCGCCGATGAGCGCGTGCTCGAGCGGCGAGTCGCGCAGCGTCTCCGCGTCGTCCACGACGATCGTGAGCGGCCGTCCGCCGATCGACCCGAGCAGCGCCTGGACGTCCTCGGGTCCGGCGTTCGTGTCGGAGAGCACCGGCACCGAATGGCCGGCCGCGACCTCCGTGAGCGTCGAGCTCTTCGTCGCGACGACGGCGACGGGCGACTGCGACCACGCCAGCTGGTGCACGATCGCCGCGAGCGTCGAGGACCGGCCCGTCCCGCGGTCGCCGAGCACGACGAACCCGCCGTCGCCCGGCCAGTCGAGAGTGAAGCGCGAGAGCGTGTCGCCTCCCACGCCCACGACCGGCAGCTCCGCCGTCGACCCCGGCGCGCGCGGCAGCGAGTATGCGGCGGAGAGCGCGACGTACGACGGCAGCGGGTCCACGCGGAACGGTCGCGGCAGCTCCGCGAGCTCGGGGAACGACGCGAAGTGCTCGGTGACGTGAGCCACGATCGCCCGCACGGTGGCGGTCTGCCCCTCGCCGCTCGAGTCGCGCGAGACGAGCGCGAGCTGCGCCTCCGTGCCCGTCGGCCCGAACATCACACGGCCGGCCGGCAGGGTCGGTGGGACCTCGCGGATCATGACGCCGGCCGCGCGGTAGTCGTTCACATCCCGCATCGGCAGCACGTACTGGGTGTCGATGAAGCTCGAGATCTTGTCGCCCGAGATGCTGCGATCGGCCGTCACGACGACCCGGATCCCCACAGCGGGACCCTCGCGCAGGACCCGCATGAACTGGTCGCGGAAGGCGACGAGCTCGTCGGCGCCGAGCGTCGACGCGAGCCGCTCCCAGCCGTCGACGACGACGAGGGCGAACGGCAGCGCCTCCGCGGGATCGACGGCGCGGCGCTGCTCGACGATGTTCCCGACGCCCGCGCGGGAGAGCGTGTTCTGTCGGGAGCCGAGCTCCTCGACGAGCCGCGACATGAGGCGGGGGAGCCGGCCCTGTTCGAGCGCCGTGACGACGGCGCCGGTGTGCGGGGCGTCGGCGAACGGGAGGAGCGCGCCGTTCCCGTAGTCCGCGATGTAGAGGTGGAGGTCGGCCGGCGTGAAGTTCTGCACGGCCTGGGCGAGCACCGTCCGCAGCGCGCTCGTGCGTCCGGAGAGGGCGCCTCCGAACAACAGCAGGTGGGAGTCGGTCGCGACGTTCCAGGTGAGCGTGCGCTGCGTCTGCTGCGCCGGCACGTCCTCGGTGCCGAGGACGATGTCACCGTCTGCGCGGGCCTCCGACGTGAAGCGGTCAAGGGTGAGCAGCGTCGGCAGCGGCACGAGCCACGGCGACGGGTTCTTCTTCACACCCATCGCGGCGCTCGCGTCTCCGATGAGGTTGACGAGCGCTCGCAGGTCGGTGTCGTCCTGGTCGAGCAGGGCCTGCGGGACGGAGGCGTCCGTCGCGAATCGCGGGGGGAACCCGAGGGTGTGCCAGTCGAGCTCGGCGTGGGGCGGCAGCACCTTGCGCACGCGCTGCACTCCCGGCCGGACGCCGGCGACCCGTGCGGTCTGGAACGGGACGGGAGCGAGCCCGGCGCCGGTGCGCACGAAGCCGCGGCCCGGGGTCGAGGCGCTGATGAGCGCGGCCTCGCCGCTGCCGAGTACATCGGTGGAGTCGCCGCGGTCGGTCACCCGGAGAGCGACCCGGAGGTTGATGTTGGACTGCATCTCCGGCGTGATGACGCCCGACGGGCGCTGGGTCGCGAGCACGAGGTTGACGCCGAGGGATCGACCGACGCGGGCGATCCGGACGAGTCCGTTGATGAAGTCCGGCAGCTCGGTCTTGAGCTCGGCGAACTCGTCGATGACGATCATGAGCCGCGCGAGCCCGTTCCGCGACGCGGCCTCGGCGTCCTTCGCCCACGCGGCGTCGATGTCCTTCGCACCGAGGTCGCGCAGCACCCGCTCGCGCCTCTTGAGCTCCGCGTCGAGGGACGCGAGCGCGCGCTCCGTCTCCCGCGCGTCCAGGTTCGTGACCATGCCGACGGTGTGCGGAAGCCGCTCGCAGTCCGCGAACGCGGAGCCGCCCTTGTAGTCGACGAGCACGAAGTTGAGGGCGTCCGGCCGGTTCGCCATCGCGAGCGACACCACGAGCGCCTGAAGGAACTCCGACTTGCCCGAACCCGTCGTCCCCGCGACG
>CAKTZW010000300.1 GCA_934636065.1 uncultured Labedella sp. | reverse complement strand
GTGATGAGGAGGGTGTTGCGCACACGCTCACCGGAACCCGGCGTGAACATCCCCGCGACGATCGTGACCCCGAGCCGGCGTGCGAGCTCCCCCACAGCCGTCGCCCACGGCCCGTCGACCGGCTCGGCGATCTCCCGGAGCGGGTGCCCGAACGCCCGCATGGTCGCCTCGGGGAAGACCACGAGATCCGCGTTCTGCTCGGCCGCCCTCTCGGCGTACTCCGTCACCAACGCGAGGTTGGCGGCGGGGTCCTCGGTGCTCACGATCTGGGCGAGTGCGACGCGCATGGTGTCCTCCGGGTCTCGACAACCACGCTAGCGCGTCTCGTACCTGCGGCTGCGGCGCGGCATCGTTCCGCCCGGTGGAGAAGAGATGCGCGACATTCGAACATATGTTCTAATGGTCCGCATGAGATGGAGCGAGCAGGGATTGCGCGTGGAGGAGCCGTCGACACTGCCCGGCCTCGCCCGCATCAACACGGTCGTCCGCAGCGTCACGACTCCGGAGTTCGCGGGGGTCACGTTCCACGAGATCCTCGCGAAATCGGCGCTCAACAAGGTGCCGACGGGGTCCGGCATGCCGTTCGGGTGGACGATCAACCCCTACAGGGGCTGCAGTCATGCCTGCGTCTATTGCCTCAGTCCAGACACCCTCATCCTGGGAGGCGACGGTCGCGAGCGTCCGCTCCGATCCATCCGTGTCGGCGACACCGTCATGGGCACCCGTCGAGAGGGCGCCTACCGTCGCTACACGCCGGCGACCGTCACAGCCGTTATGCATACACGGAAGCGCGCCTTCCGCGTCACCCTCGCGGACGGGACTGAGCTCGTCGCGAGCGGCGACCATCGTTTCCTCACCGATCGAGGCTGGAAGTACGTCGAGGGTTCGGGCTCTGGCGCCTCCCGGCGGCCGCACGTCACACTCCTCAACCACCTGATGGGATACGGCGCGGGCGAACCCGCGACCCGCCCCGTCGAGACCGATACGAGTCGCGACTATCGGCGCGGCTACCTCGCCGGCATGATCCGGGGTGACGGCATGATGCTCCGCCGCACATATACGCGCGCGAACGGACGCCCGAATCACGTCTCGGCGTTCCGCCTGGCCCTCGTCGACGACGAGGCGCTGCAGCGCTCACGGTCCTACCTCGCCGACGAGGGCGTGCGGACGACCCTCCGCCCGTTCGTGGCAGCGCGGGGCGATCGACGCGCCCTCACGGCGATCTTCACCGGCCGCCGCGCCGACTACGACCGGATCTCCGACCTCATCGAGCGACCGGCCGACCCCACGAACGCCTGGCTCGCAGGCTTCCTCGGCGGTTCATTCGACGCGGAGGGCAGCTGTTCCCGCGGCATCCTGCGGCTGTCGAACAGCGACCGCGACTACCTAGCCGACGTCGAAGCAGGACTCGCACGCTTCGCGATCCCGTCCGTGCGCGAACCGATGAACGATCGTGGCGTCGCGCAGATCCGCCTCCTCGGCGGGCGGCCGGTGAGAGCGAGGTTCTTCCGAACCGCCATGCCGGCGATCTCACGAAAGCTGGACGTCTCGGGAACGGCCGTCAAGACGATCAGCGACCTCCGGATCGTCTCAGTCGAGGACCTCGGGGTGGAGCTCGACCTGATCGACATCACCACGACGACATCCGATTTCATCGCGAACGGGGTCGTGAGCCACAACTGCTTCGCTCGGCCCACCCACACCTACCTCGACCTCAACGCCGGGACGGACTTCGACAGTCAGGTGATCGTCAAGATCAACGTCGCCGAGGTGCTCGAGCGCGAGCTGCGCAAGCCGAGTTGGCAGCACCACCCCGTGGCGCTCGGCACCAACACCGATCCCTACCAGCGGGCGGAAGGGCGGTACGAGCTCATGCCGGGCATCATCCGCGCGCTCGCGTCATCCGGCACGCCGCTGTCGATCCTCACCAAGGGGACTCTGGTGCGTCGCGACCTTCCCCTGCTCGCCGAGGTCGCTCGAGAGGTGCCCGTCGATCTCGCGATGTCGATCGCGATCTACGACGACGAGCTCCAGAAGTCGATCGAGCCGGGCACGCCGAGTGCGGCCGCTCGGTTGCGCACGGTCACCGCCGTTCGGGAAGCGGGCCTCGACTGCTCCGTCTTCCTGATGCCGATCCTCCCCTGGCTCACCGATTCGACGGCGCACCTCGACGACGCTTTGCAGCGGGTCAAGGCGGCGGGAGGCACGTCGGTGCTGTACTCGGCGCTCCACCTGAAGCCGGGCGTGAAGCCGTGGTTCATGCATTGGCTCGAACGGACCCACCCCGAACTCGTCCCCCGCTACCGGGAGCTCTACGCGGGAGGAGCGTACGCCCCGAAGGCCTACCGCCAGTGGCTCGCGCATCGCATCCGTCCGCTCATCCGCGCCCACGGCCTCGACGAGGGTCGGGAGGAACCCACGACGGGCGGGGTGCGCTCGAGCGCCCTCGGCCAGTTCCGAGACCCGGACGGCGAACGCCGCCCGGCGCGGTTCGCGAGCGAGGACCGGCCGACGGTGCCGTCTCCGCTCAACCACCCCCGGTCGTCGGTCCGGTTCGAGGCGGCAGAGGAACCGACGCTGTTCTGACCGAACGTCCATCCTCACGAACGTCCCCCTAGGCTGTGCTCATGGATTGGGCTCTCACCGGCGGAGCGTGGATCGCCGTCGTCTCCCTCAACGCTGCGGTGGCGGCGGCCCTCGGTCGATCGCGCCTGGTGTGGTTCGGCGTCTCGCTCGTCCTCGGCCCGATCGCGAGCACTCTTCTCGCCGCGCTGGGCCGGTCGGAGGCACTCGAGGCCGTCCACGCCCGCGCAGAAGCCGAGCGGGCACAGGCCCTTCCGGAGGAGCGGCGCTGAGGTCGGACCTCTCCGCCGAAGCGGTCAGAGCGTCTGCTTACCGGTCAGAGCGTCTGGCCGAGGTGCAGGGGGTTTCCGTCCGGGTCACGGAGGTGCGCGACCCGTTCGCCCCACGGCATGTCGGTCGGGTCGGCGAGAAGCTCGGCGCCCGCGTCGACGGCGCGTGCCACGGCTCCGTCGCAATCATCGGTCTGGATCCAGATGGCCGTCCGCTGATCGAGACCCGTTCCGGCGTGCAGATCCACACCGAGCCCCACGTGGGCACCGATGGGGAAGACCTCGAGGATCATGACACCTCCCTGCTGCGTGTATCCAGGGTCCTCCTCTCGGCCACGATCGACAAGGCCCCGCCACACTCCGTGCGTTGGCCGCCCCGCGGCGTGTCCTCAGGCTCGCCTCGTAGGGTGGACACCGACCCGAAGGAGGATCCCCATGAAGTGCCCGACAGACGGCTCCACTCTCGTGATGTCCGAGCGCAGCGGCGTCGAGATCGACTACTGCCCGACGTGCCGCGGCGTCTGGCTCGATCGCGGTGAACTCGACAAGATCCTCGACAGGGCCGCTGCCGAGTCGACCGGTTACGGCAGTGCGCCGACACCGGCGTCCACGCCGCCCGGATACGAGCAGTCCCCCGGCTTCGGCGGGTTCGACACCCGCGGCTACGGCGACCGACGCGACGAGCGGTACCGCGACGACCGCGACAGGGACGGCTACGGGCGCGGCGATCACGGCCGTGGACGCCGCAAGCGCGAGAGCTGGCTCAGCGACCTGTTCGACTGACACCCGGCGCCCGCCCTGTTGCCCACGCGCTCCGCGTGGGCAACAGGGCCATCGTCAACGGGATGCGAGCTCCTCGAGCAGGTCGTCGCCCGGGAAGGTCTCGACGAAGTCGGCCTCGATCTCGGCACGCTCGAGCAGCTCGCTCATGCGACGCTGCCGGCTCCGGGTGATGAGGGAGACGACGGTCCCCTCCTTTCCGGCCCGACCGGTGCGGCCGGAGCGGTGCAGGTA
>CAKTZW010000299.1 GCA_934636065.1 uncultured Labedella sp. | reverse complement strand
CGTCGAGCGCGGCGGACGCCGCATCCTTCTCCGCCGCCAGCCGTTCCACGCGGTCGCCGTCGTCGTCGAGCTCGGCTGAGGGGTCTCGGCCGAGGGGAGACCGGGAAAGTCGTCATTGCATAGGTAAGCCTCGCCTAAGTAAGTTAAGGGTTACCTAACCTCCTGAGCGCGTCCGTGTCCCTCGCGACCGGCGCCGGGAGGACCCGCAATCGAAAGGACAACCCGTGGATTCAGCACGACCACGCTCGGGCGGCTCGGCCGTCCGGCGGACGGCCGCGATCGTCGCCGCCGCCGCGCTCACGCTCGGCGCCGCTCTCGGCTCGACGACCGCCGCCACCGCGGCCCCGGCAGCCGGAGAGATCTCCGACGCCTCGTTCACCTGGGGCCTGAGCGGCGAGGCGGGTGGTGGTGCCTTCTTCGGCGGCTGCAACTTCCTCAGCGCGGGGACCGCGGGAGACACGGGCAGTTCCCGCGTGTGGACGGAGGCCGACGGCTTCTACTCGACGTCCGAGGGCGATGTGACGATCGTGAAGCCGAACGCGGCGGGGACCCTGTCGCAGCCCACGTGGGCGACGAAGTGCCAGACGCCGCAGGGGACGCCGGTCTCGGCGGCGTCGACGACCTCCCTGTCGAAGAACGCCGTCGTCTTCTCGAACGGCGAGGGATCGGTCGCGGCCGACGGCACGACCGAGATCGCCTGGACGGGGTCATTCACCGTCGCCTTCTACGGCGGGCTCACCTACTGGTCGGCCGCCGATCCCGTCCTCACGCTCGACGGGAACGGCAACGGTCGCCTGACGGCGACCGCCTCCGGCTACGGCACGAGCATGGAGGACATGACCCAGTGGGTGCCCATCTCGGGTCGGGAGATCGTCCTCGCCGACATCACCGGTGCCGCAGCGGACGACGACGGGTTCACCGTCACGCCCGACTACCTCGGGAAGACCGTGACCACGGCGGGCACGCCGCAGACCACGACGGGCGCGACGTGGGGATCGTTCCCGCAGAGCTTCGTCGACTTCCAGCAGCTCACCGGTCAGAGCAGCTACTGGTACAGCTCGGGCGGGTCGCGTGACGGCGCCAAGCCGACGACGCCGCTGGAGGTCTCCTACACGCTCGCGAGCGGCCCCGGCACGGACCCGGGCGACGAGGAGCCGGGAGAGGGCGAGCAGGACATCGACGTGACCGTCCCCGCGGCGCCCGAGCCCGAGACCGGCACGTTCGGCTGGGCGTTCACCTCGGACGACGCCGTGAGCCTCGGCACCGCCGTCCAAGCCGGCAGCACCTTCACGGCCGACGGTTCCCTCAACACGATCGCCGTGACGGACACGCGCTCGGGCGGCGCCGGTGCCTACTCGTGGAGCATCTCGGGAAGCGTCTCGGACTTCGCAGCGGGCACCTCGAGCTTCTCGGGCGGCTACCTCGGGTGGGCGCCGACGGTCTCGGCGGCGGGTGCCGGCGTGACCGCGGGCGCCCCGGTGTCGTCGACCCTGTCGGGCGGAGCCGGGCTCGGCTCGTCCGCGACCCTCGCATCGAGCTCCGCGGCGGCGAGCGCCACCGTCGACGCCGATCTCGAGCTCGTCATCCCGAGCGACACCCCGGCGGGCGCCTACTCGGGCACCCTCACGGTGACGGCCCTCGGCTGATCCGCACTGTGTGAGTGGGCGGTGTCGGACCTCGCGTCCGGCACCGCCCCTCTCGCGTCCCGGCCGCCTCCCTCTCCACCGTCACGTCGGCGCGGACCTCGCGCCTCCGGCCCCACCCCATCGAGGAACCCGAATGACCTCCGCCCGCACCCCTCTCCACCGCGCCGTCCTGCGCGCCCCTGTCGGCCGCGCCCGTCTGCAGTGGATCGCCCTTCTCCACGCTGCGGCGATTCTCGCGGCGATCGTCCTCTCCCTGGCGGTCGCGCCGGCCGCACTCGCCGCGCCCGCGCCCGCTGCCGCACCCGGTGAGCGCACCGCGGCCGCCGACGGCGCGAGTTGGAGCGTCGGTCCCGCCGACACGCCGCAGGGGACCGGCCGCCCGCACTTCGACTACGCGCTCGCGGCCGGGGATCGGATCGAGGACGCGTTCGCCGTCCGGAACGACGGAGCGGCGCCGCTGACCCTGCGACTGTATGCGGCCGACGCATTCACGACGCGAGAGGGGAACATCGACCTCCTCCCCGCGGGGGAGCAGTCCGTCGATGCGGGCACCTGGATCGAACTCGAGACCGGCGAGCTCACCCTCGAGCCCGGCGAGGAGCGGATCGTGCCCTTCGTCCTCGCCGTGCCCGCGGACGCGCGACCGGGCGACCACCCCGCCGGAATCGTCAGCTCGCTCCTGTCCGCGGACGCCGACGCGCAGGTGCAGGTGGACCGGCGGCTCGGAAGCCGGCTCTTCGTGCGCGTGGCGGGGGAGCTCGCTCCCGCCGTCGAGGTGTCGGAGCCGACCGTGTCCTTCACGGGGACGTGGAACCCGCTCGCGCTCGGACGGCTCGAAATCGCCTACACCCTCTCGAACACCGGCGACACGCGCGTGACCGCCGTCGCCGCGAGCTCCGCCCACGGCCCGTTCGGCGTCGCCCCGCTCACGACGGGCGCGCAGCAGCTGCCGGAGGTGCTTCCGGGCTCCACCGTCGAGGTCCGCCAGAGCCTCGACGGTGTCGCCGCGCTCGCCTGGCTCGGTGGCGCCGTCAATGTCATCCCCACGAGCGTGGGCGTCGGGGCCGAGCAGCTCGACACGGTCGTGTCACCGTTCGCCGTGGCGGCCGTGCCGATCGCGACCCTGCTGATCCTCATCGCGGCGGCTGCCGTGCTCGTCGCCGTCCTGCTCCTCGTGCGTCGCGCGCGGAAACGGGACCGCGCCACGGACGCCTGAGCGGTCGGCTGAGCGGTCGACTGAGTGGCGCGGGCGGACCGGCCCGCGCCCCGCGCCGTCCGGCCTCACTCCGGGACGGGGCCGATCACGCGCGCGTCCACGGGAACCGGAGCCGACCGGCGAGCTGCAGGCTCGCGAGCACGCTCACGAGTGCGGACAGGACCACGCCTCCGACGGGAAGCAGGAGCGGGGTGAGCGGATCGGCGGCGTCCGGGACGAGGGCCGCTGGGGAGCGCTGCACGCTCGAGAACGCCTGAGCGGGAGGAAGCGCGACCGCGCGCGGGGCGTCGGTCGTCGTCGACGACGGCGCGAACAGCGCATCGTTCCGGGGCGTTTCACCTCCGCGCGTCCCGCCGCCCGTCCCGGCGCCCGTGGCGCCGGGCTCCGGCACGATGATCGGCGCGCTCGCATCGGCGTTGACCGTGAGCGCCGTGGCCGGCTTCACGGGATCGCGCTGCCCGCCGGACGTCAGCCAGTACCCCGTCTGCCCGGTGAGCTTCTGGAAACCGAGAAAGCTCGCGGGGAAGGCGCCCCAGTAGGACGCGTTGGAGGCGCTCCGCGGCGCCTGACCGGCCCCCGCCGCGCCGACGCCGAGGTACTCCGGCACGACCTGGAAACCGCCGTCGGCGAGCTCGACATCGCGGACCTCCGCCAGCACCACCGACCGGCCGGGGATCGGCTCCCACTTCGACATGTCCTCCATGCTCGTGCCGTACCCGCTGAGAGTCGCCGTGAGCCGGCCCGTGCCGTTCGCGTCGATCGAGAGGGCGGGGTCGCTCGCGCTCCAGTACGTCATGCCGCCGTAGAAGGCGACGGTGAACGACCCCGACCAACGCAGGTCGACGCCGTCCCGCCCGATGGTGCCGATGCCGCCGGAGAGCACGACCTGCGAGTCGGTCGACGACGACAGGGACGCCGCCGTCACGGCATTGCCGGCCGCGTCCAGGCACTTCGTCGCGAAGGACGCGCGTTCCCACTCGCCGTCGGCCGTCGCCTTGACGACCTCGAC
>CAKTZW010000298.1 GCA_934636065.1 uncultured Labedella sp. | reverse complement strand
TGGCGGCAAAGACCGGGGTCTTGCCCTCATTGGCGAGGCGCTCGATGGCCGTCTCGAAATCGCTGAAGTCGAGGTGACCGAGGAAACGGCGGGAGCCGATGGCGACGAGGCGCCCATCGACACGGGCGCGTACGCCTTCGCCGGAGATGGCCTCGAAATCGGTGACGGTGCCAAAGGGCAGGGCATGTTTGCGCGCAGCCTCGACAATGGCGCGGCCGATGGGGTGCTCGGAGCGATCCTCCACGGCGGCGACCAGGGCGGCTGCGGCGTTGTCGACGTAGGTCGAGTCGATGAGGGCCGTGCCGCCGTCGAGCAGCGGCAGCCGACCGCTTCGCGCCCGATCGACGATGCGCTCGACGAGCTGGGTGTCGCCGGGACCCCAGACGAGATGGGGACGGACCGCGACGACGCGCATCGCGGCGGAGTCGCGCGCGAGAGCGAGCAGCTCGCCCTCGGCCTTCGTCCGCGCGTAGTCTCCGCGGGCCCCGTCGGGATCCGCCGGTTGGGCACCGACGCCGGACAGAGCGGCCCCCGCGTGGGCGACGGAGGGCGACGACACCTGCACGAAACGGGAGACGCCGGCCCGCTCCGCCGCGTCGACGAGCAACCGGGTGCCGCCGACGTTGACGGTGTGGAACTCGCGCGGGTCGCCCGCCAAGGAGACCTTCGCGGCGAGGTGGACGACGCCCTCGACCCCCTCTACGGCTCGGGCGAGGAGGAGTGGATCCGTGATCGAGCCGAGGACGTCGGTCACGCCCGCGACCTCGGACGGCCGACGCTGCAGGGCGCGCACCTCGTGCCCGGCCCCCACGAGCTCCGCCGCGACGGCGCGGCCGAGGAAGCCGGACGCGCCGGTGACGAGGACGATCACGGGGCGCTCGGCTTTCCGCCCGAGAGGGTGTCCTCCGCCCAGGCCGCGAGCCGCGAGCGGTCGATCTTCGAGTTGTGCCGGATGTCCGTGGGCAGCTGCGTCACGGTGAGGACGGCGACGAGCGGAACCGCGGTGCGCGCGCGGAGCGCCGCCGTCAGCTCGGGACTCGCGAGTCCCGGCCGGCCCGTCGGGGGCACCGTCTCGACGACCGCGACGCACTGCCGGAGTCCGTGGGGGCCGACGCCGACGACGGCGGCGCGCCGCACACCGTCCACCCGCTCCACGTCCTGCTCCCCGCCCACGGGGGCGATGGGTCCGTCCGCCGCGACGATCACGTGCTGCAGCCGACCCTCCACCCACACGCGGCCGTCGGCGTCGAGGTGGCCGACGTCGCCGGTGCGGTGCCAGCGCTCGCCGGCGGGAGCGCGGTCCGCCCGCATGGGCGTGCCCTCCTCGGCGGCCCGATCCGTGAGCCACAACCGGTCGTAGTGGTCCTTGAGGTGCGGGGCGGACACGACGAGCTCGCCGAGGACGCCCGGCCGGTCGCTCGGCTCGCCCGTCGCGCGCCCGTCGGCGTCGAGCGCGCTCACGAGCACCCGGTTCGATCCGATCGGGGAACCGACGCACACGCCGCGGTCGGGAGCGGCGGCCGCCGAGCGGATGCCCTCGAGCGTGACGTCGGTCACGAGCAGGCACTCCGTCATGCCGTACGGGGTGTGCGGCGTCGCGTTCGGCATGAGCTCTCCCGCGGACGCGAGCAGCTGCTCGCCGATCGGCGCGCCCGTGGAGAGGAACGTGCGCACGCGGCCGAGGGCGTCCCGGCCCGCTGACGACAGGCCGTCCGCAGTCGCGACGACGTTGAGGATCGCGGCGGGGGAGAGGAACACGATGCGCGCGTCCGACTCGCGGACGGCCGCCGCCACCGCGCTCGCGGTGAGGGTGCGGGGAGCCGAGACGTCCATGTCGGGCGTGACCGATCGGGTGCCGAGGGCGGGCCCGAGCAGGGCGAACGGTGCGAACCCGGTCACGAGACCCGTCTCGCTCGTCACCTCGAAGTGGGCGGCCAGCACGTCGCGCAGGGCCGACAACTGGCCGTGCGTGTAGGCGACCCCCTTCGCCGGACCCGTCGATCCCGACGTGAAGAGGATGGCGGCGTCGTCGTCCGGACCGGGCGGCGCCGGGATGGGGGCGTCCGTCCCGGCCTCGAGCACGTCGGCGAGGCTGTACGAGACGCCGAGGGCTGCCGCCGCGGCCCGCGGGAACCGGGCGGTCGAGATCCGCATCCCCGGCCAGCCGAGCGTCCGGGCTGCGGTGAGGCCGATCGCCTCGCCGATCACGACGTCGGGCCAAGCGCCGCGGACGGCGCGGGTGAGTCCCTTCACACCGAGCCCCGCGTCCGCGACGACGACCACGGCACCGAGGCGCAGGCACGCGTAGACGACGGCGGTGAGAGTGGGTCCGGGTTGCACGAGGAGGGAGACGCGCTGCCCCTTCCGGACGCCGATGCGGTGGAGTCCGGCCGCGAGCCGGCGCACACGGTCGTCGAGCTGCCGCCACGTCACCCGTCGGGGTTCGGCGCCCCCGCCGGGCGACATGTCGACGACGGCGACATCGCGGTCGCCCCGGCGGTCGTCGATTCCGCGCCAGAGCGGGACGAACGGCGGGCCGTCCGGCGAGACCGCGGAACCGCTGCGGGTGCGGGCCGCCTCCCGCGGGGACGACGTCTCGAGCCCGACGAGGCGCTCGCCGTTGTCCTCGAGCCACGTGAGTGCCGCGTCGGCATACGGGCGGTCCTCGGCCACGAGGTGGCTCGCGCCCTCGAAGCGGTGCACGTCCGCGTGCGGCAGCCGGTCGACGAGGTCGTCGAGGTAGCGGTCGCTGAAGATCGGGTCGTTCGGGCCCCACAGCAGCAGAGCCGGCGCGTCGAGCCGCGCGACGCCCGTGGCGATCTGCTCGAGCTCGGCGAAGCTCTCGTGCCGGCCGTCGACCGGGATGTCGGCGACGAAGCCGCCGATGGCCCGCCGCCGCGCCGCCGTGCGGTAGGGCGCGTGGTAGGCGTCCTTCACGGCGGGGTCGAGCGCCGGTGCCGCGAGGGCGAGCGTCGTGTCGAGGAAGGCGGTCGTCCGGATCGTCGAGGCCGCGAGGACGCCGCGGGCTCCCGCGAGTCGCAACGGGGCCGGGATCGGCACACCGGCGGGATGGTGGATCGCCGTGTTGAGGAGCATGACGCCGGCGAGCGACGCCGCGTGGTCGACGGCCCATCCGAGCGACACCACGCCGCCCCAGTCGTGACCGAGCGTGACGACGGGGCCATCGAGGGCGAGCGCCTCGGTGAAGGCGGCGAGGTCGGAGACGCGCTGCGCGAGCGGGCGATGCACCCCGGTCCGCTCGGAGAATCCCATGTCGAGCTGGTCGACCGCGACGACCCGCCATGCGGGGCGGCCCTGCTCCGCCGCGCGGACCGATTCGGCGACGATCGACCGCCAGAGGTACGACCAGGTGGGGTTGCCGTGGACCGCGAGGATGGTCCCGGCGGTCATGATGCCGCGCTCCGACAGCTCCGGTCCGGTGTCGAGGTGGTGCCAGACGCGCGAGCGACCCGCGTCGACGCCGCGACCGGGCACCGTGAGCAGCCTGCTGAAGCGGGGGTCGAGTCCGGGCAGCCCGGACGGGGGAAGCGATGCCGCTTCCGTCACCACGCGAGCTCCATCATCGAGCCGACCGTGTTCATGGGGCGGGTCACCACGCGAGCTCCATCATCGCCGTGTTGAGCCCCGATCCCACACCCATGAGGAGGACGCGGTCGCCCTTCTTGAGGGAGTCCTGCTCCTCGGCGAGCGTGATCGGGATGGAGGCGGGGCCGACGTTGCCGTACCGGGGGAAGGTGGTCGGCACGCGATCGCGGTCGAGCTTCGCGGCCTTCACGATGGCGTTGGTGTGCACCGACGACACCTGGTGGGTGATGTAGCGGTCCATCTTCGACCAGTCCCACTCCGACGACGCTTCCTTC
>CAKTZW010000297.1 GCA_934636065.1 uncultured Labedella sp. | reverse complement strand
GGCCCGACGCGACCCGACGGGCGCCTACCGGAACGCGGCCAGGCCGGGGAGCGCGCGCCCGACGACGAGCGCGTGGATCTCGTCGGTCCCCTCGTAGGTGCGGACGGCCTCCAGATTCGCCATGTGACGCATGACCGGGAACGCGTTCGTGACGCCGTCGCCACCGAGGATCGAACGCGCCTGGCCCGCGATCCCGATCGCCTCCCGCACGTTGTTGAGCTTGCCGACGCTGATCTGGTCCGGTGAAAGAGTGCCGGCCTCCTTGCGCCGCCCGGCGTGCAGGGCGAGGAGGACACCCTTCTCGTACTCGACGTACATGTCCGCGAGCTTCGCCTGTGTCAACTGGAACCGGCCGATGGGACCGCCGAACACGGAGCGGCTCGTCGACCGCTCGATCGCCGCCTCGAGGCACGCCCGCGCCGCCCCCATGACACCCCAGATGATGCCGTAGCGCGCCTCGTTGAGGCAGGAGAACGGGCCGCGCAGGCCGCGGGCGTCGGGCAGACGGAGGCGCTCGGGGACTCGGACGTCCTCGAGCACGATGTCGCACTGGATCGACGAGCGCATCGCGAGCTTGCCGTCGATGGGCGTGGCCGTGAAACCGGGCGTCTCCGTCGGGACGATGAACCCGCGCACGCCCTCCTCGGTCTGTGCCCAGACGATCGCGACGCCCGCGATACTCGCGAGGCCGATCCAGCGCTTCGATCCGGAGATGACCCAGTCGTCGCCGTCACGGACGGCGTGCGTGCTCATCACGGCTGGGTCGCTCCCGCCGTCCGGCTCGGTGAGGGCGAAGCAGCCCACCACCTCTCCGCTCGCCATCCGGGGCAGCCACTCGGACTTCTGCTCGTCGGAGCCGAACTTCGCGATCGCGCTCATGGCGAGGGAGCCCTGCACGGACACGAAGGTGCGCCATCCGCTGTCGGCGGCCTCGAGTTCGAGACACACGAGGCCGTAGCTCACGGCACCGGCGCCGGCCGTGCCGTATCCCGAGAGGTGCATCCCGAGGAATCCGCCCGCACCCAGCTCGCGGATGTGCTCGGAGCGGAAGTGCTTGTCCTCGAAGTCCTGCTCGATCGTCGGCAGGATGCGGTCGCGCGCGAAGTCGCGGGCCTTCGACCGCCACGCTCGCTCGTCGTCGCTCAGGAGCGCGTCGAGTCCGAGGAGCTCGTCGATGGGGGTGGCGGACGCGGTCATGCGGTGGATCCTCTCGGGAGCGGGCGGGTCGGTGCCGAGCGGACTCGGACACGGTGGGGTGGGCGGCGGGCTGGTGGCGTCAGGGGGCTCGCTCAGGGAGCGTTCCCGAGGGTCGGCGGAGGAGCCGTGTAGTGGACCGGGGTCGCCGACAGCGTGATCGGGTTCGCCACCTGGGGGCTCCCCGCCACGTCGACGACGGGATCGAGGCCGAGGCTCTCGGCGAAGGCGAACGCCTCCGCGACGGTGTTGATCGGACCGGCGGGGACGTCGTGCGCGCGCATCCGGTCGAACCAGACGTCGGCGGGCTCGGCGGCGAGGATCGGTCCGACGATGTCCGCGAGGTCGCGGCGGTGCGCGACGCGCGCGGTGTTCGTGCGGAAGCGGTCGTCCTCGGCGAGTCCGGGCCGTCCGATGGCGCGCGCGAAGGATCGGAACTGGCCGTCCGTGCCGACGGCGACGACGAGCGGCCGGTCGGCGGTCGGGAAGCTCTCGTACGGGGCGATGCTCGGATGGGCGTTGCCGAGGATGCCGGGCACGACACCGGCCCCGACGAACCCGGAGGCCTGGTTGACGAGCGCGGAGAGCAGGCTCGACAGCAGGTTCACCTCGACGCGCTGCCCCTCCCCCGTCCGATAGCGGTGGAGGAGCGCCGCGAGGATGCCCGTGGAGGCGTGCAGCCCCGTCACGACGTCGACGATGGCGACGCCCGTCTTGGTCGGGTCGCCGGGGTGGGTGCCCGTGATGCTCATGAGCCCGCCGACGGCTTGCACGAGGAGGTCGAAGCCGGGGAGCTCGGCGCCCGCGCCGCGGCCGAAGCCCGTGAGGGAGCAGTAGACGAGATCGGGGCGGAGGTCGCGGAACGCGTCGTAGCCGAGTCCCAGTCGGTCCATCGTGCCGGCCCGGAAGTTCTCGATGACGACGTCGGCACCGCGCACGCGCTCCCGCAGCGCCGCGACGTGCGCCGGATCGCGGAGGTCGACGGCGATCGACGACTTGTTGCGGTTCACGGACGTGAAATAGGTGGGCGTCCCGGTCGCGTCGTACGGCGGCCCCCATGCGCGCGTCTCGTCCCCGACGCCCGCGCGCTCCACCTTCACGACGGTCGCGCCGAGATCGGCGAGCATCATCGTGGCGTACGGCCCGGCGAGCACCCGACTGAAGTCGAGCACGGTGACGCCGTCGAGGGCTCCCGGCACGGTGCGTTCCTCCTTCGGATCGGGGCGGGCGGCGCCCGCCCCCAGTATGGCGCGAGCACCCGGTGAGGGGTCCGGGTGCCCGCGGTCAGTGACGGCGGCGAAGCCGGATGTGGCGCTGCTGCATGAAGCCGTGCAGCCCCTCCGGTCCCAGCTCGCGGCCGAAGCCGGACATCTTCCAGCCGCCGAACGGCGCCTGGAGCTCGGTGATGTCGTTGACGTTGACGCCCACTCCGCCGGCGTGGATGTGCTCGGCGACCGACCAGGCGCGGTCGAGGTCGCCGCCGAAGACGTAGGCCGCGAGCCCCGCCGGACTGTCGTTGGCGATGGCCGCGACGTCGTCGTCCGTGCCGAAGCGGTGCACCGCCACGACGGGGCCGAAGGTCTCCTCGACGAGCGCCCGCGCCCCGAGCGGTACGGCGTCGAGCACCGTGTTCTCGAAGAACGACCCGGCGTCGTACGCACCTCCGGTGAGTCGGCGACCACCCGTCACGACGCGCGCCCCGCGCGACACCGCGTCGGCGATGTGGGCCTCCGCCGTCGCGATGACGCCGGAGGTGGTCGTGGGGCCGCCTGTCACGCCGGCATCGACCCCGTGGCCGATCCGGATGGCACGCGTCTGCTCGGCGACGGCCTCGACGAACGCATCGGCGATCGAATCGGCGACGAGGATGCGATTGACGGCGATGCAGATCTGCCCGGCGTTCGAGAACGAGCGCCGCGCGGCCGCGGCTGCCGCCTCCGTGACGTCGGCGTCATCGAGCACGATGAAGGGGCTCTGCCCGCCGAGTTCGAGGGAGACGCGCTTCATGGTCGCCGCGGCGGAGCGCATGATCGCCTGACCCGTGCGCGTCGACGCCGTCGCCGTGATCATGCCGACGCCGGGGTGCGCCGAGAGCCGCTCACCCGCCTCGACGGCACCCGGGAGATCCGCGATCAGACCGGACGGCACGCCGGCCTCGTGTAGGCACTGCACGACGAGGCCCACGGCGAGCGGGGACTCGAGCGGCGGCTTGACGACGATCGCGTTGCCCGCGGCGAGCGCCGGTGCGACCTTCCACGCGTAGAGGTCGACCGGGTAGTTCCAGGGCACGACGGCCCCGACCACGCCGATCGGCAACCACTCGACGAGCGAGCGGATGTCCGACCGCTGCACGGGGCGGATGCTGCCGCTCACGCGCAGGCCCTCCTCCGCGTAGTAGTGGAAGACCTCGGCGGCGAAGGAGACCTCCTTGCGGCTGTCGACGACGGGCTTCCCCTGCTCGCGCGTGAGGAGCTCGGCGATGTCGTCGATCCGCTCGAGGACGAGGTCGGCGCCGCGGTGCAGGATGCGGGCGCGCTCGGCGGACGGCAGCTCGGCCCACGCGGGCTGGGCTCGCTGCGCCGCCTCCACGGCGGCGTCGACGTCGGCCGCGCCCGCGACCGCCGTGCGCGCGACGAGCGCGCCGGTCGCGGGATCGCAGACGTCGAGCGTCTCGCCCAAGCTGCTCGGC
>CAKTZW010000296.1 GCA_934636065.1 uncultured Labedella sp. | reverse complement strand
GCCCGAGCCGCCTTGGCGGCGAGCTTGCGGTCGCCCGGCACGAGCGGGCGCTTGGTCGCGGCCTCGCGCTCCTTGCGGGTGGGCGTCGGGCGCCCCTTGCCGGCCGCGATGCGCGCCTCGACCTCGGCGTCGATCGACGACGTCGACGGCGTCGTCGTGTCGTCTGTCTTGTTCCTGGTCACGTCGGTTCCTCCACCCACTGCCTCTTAAGATTACTCCCATGAGCGATTCCCCTCCCTCCGCCGCCCGGTCGACCGCGCTCGACGCCCCCATCACCGAGTCGGTGCGGCTCGGAATGCCGTCGACGATCGCCGACCTCGCCGCGCTCGTCCGCATCCCCTCGGTCTCGTGGTCGGCGTTCGATCCCGCGCACGTCGCGTCGAGCGCCGAGGCCGTCGCGGCCCTGGCCGAGGGGACCGGGGTGTTCGACTCCGTGAGGATCGCCCGTGCCGCGATCGGCTCGAGCGACGAGCTCGGTCAGCCCGCCGTGCTCGCCCACCGTGCGGCCCGGAACGGCGCCCCCACCGTGCTCCTCTACGCCCACCACGACGTCCAGCCGCCCGGCCGCGACGAGGACTGGGACACCCCGCCCTTCGAACCCACCGTCGTCGGGGACCGTCTCTACGGACGCGGCGCCGCCGACGACAAGGCGGGCGTCATGGCGCACATCGCGTCGATCCGCGCCCTCACCGGCGTCGTCGGAACGGACTTCGACCTCGGCATCGCCCTCTTCATCGAGGGGGAGGAGGAGTTCGGCTCCCGCTCGTTCGAGACCTTCCTCGCGGACAACGCCGAGGAGCTCCGGGCCGATGCGATCGTCGTCGCGGACTCCGGGAACTGGGACGACCTCACTCCGGCGCTGACGGTGAGCCTCCGGGGCAACGTCACGTTCCGCCTCACCGTCCGGTCGCTCGAGCACGCCTCCCACTCCGGGATGTTCGGGGGAGCGGTCCCCGACGCGATGCTCGTCATGATCCGGTTGCTGTCCACCCTGTGGAACGCGGACGGCTCGGTCGCGGTCGCGGGTCTGACGTCTCATACCGGTGAGACCCCCGCCTACTCGGAGGAGCAGCTGCGGTCGGAGACGGGCCTCGTCGACGGGGTCCAGCCGATCGGCACCGGTTCGCTCCTCAGCCGGATCTGGTGGCAGCCCGCGATCACCGTCACGGGCATCGACGCACCGACGGTCGCGAACGCCTCGAACACGCTGGTCCCCGAGGTCTCCGTGCGGGTGAGCGCTCGGATCGCCCCGGGTCAGAGTGCGACCGACGCCGCGGCCGCACTCATCAGCCACCTCGAGCAGCACGCGCCGTTCGGAGTCGTGCCGGTGATCGACGACGTCGACACGGGCAATCCCTTCCTCGTGGACACGTCCGGTCCGATCGTCGAGGCGACGAAGCGCGCGATGGCCGACGCGTGGGGCGTCGAACCGGTCGACCTCGGCGTCGGCGGCTCGATCCCGTTCATCGCGAGCCTCGTCGAGTCGTTCCCCGAGGCGGAAATCCTCGTGACCGGCGTCGAGGACCCGCACTCCCGGGCGCACAGCCCGAACGAGTCGCTCCACCTCGGCGTCTTCCACCGCGCCGTGCTCGCGGAGGCGCTTCTGCTGGCGCGACTCGGCTCCCGATGAGCGCGGATCGGACCGTTGATCCGATCCGCGCGTTAGAATCGACCCGATCGGCGAACGCCGCTCCACCGACCATCCGAGGAGAGTCATGACGGACACGATGACGACCGCGCCGGCCACCGGTACCGGCGAGGCCGAGACGAAGGCGCACGGCGTCGCCCTCACGGACACGGCCGCGCAGAAGGTCAAGAGTCTCCTGGCGCAAGAGGGACGCGAGGACCTGCGTCTCCGGGTCGCGGTCCAGCCCGGCGGCTGCTCCGGTCTCATCTACCAGCTCTACTTCGACGAGCGCTTCCTCGACGGCGACGCCGCCGTGGAGTTCGACGGCGTCGAGGTCATCGTCGACAAGATGAGCGTGCCGTACCTCGACGGGGCCTCGATCGACTTCGAGGACAGCATCCAGAAGCAGGGCTTCACGATCGACAACCCGAACGCGCAGGGCAGTTGCGCGTGCGGCGACAGCTTCCACTGATCGCGGCGGAACGCAAGCCGTCGAAGCGGGGGTCGACCATCCGGTCGACCCCCGCTTCGCTGTATTGACGCGGGAGAACGAAGTTCGACACATCGTAGAAACACGCCTCGTGGTCATCGGCTCCGTCCGTCTTCCGGCTAGACTGTCAGCGAACCAACAGTGTCTTGCGAAAGGTCCCCAGGTGCGCTCGAACAGACGACTCCGCTGGGCTGCAGTCCCGGTCGCCCTCGCCCTCGCGGTGGTGCTGGCCGGCTGCACCCAAGCCGAACTGAACGGCTACCTGCCGGGCTTCCGGGAGGGTGAGGCTCCTGTCACGGACCGCACCGAGATGGTGTCGGGGCTCTGGACCAACTCCTGGATCGTGCTGCTCGCGGTCGGCATCCTCACCTGGGGCCTCACGCTGTGGGCCGTCGTCGTGTACCGCCGCCGAAAGGGGCAGACGGGCCTCCCGCTCCAGCTGCGCTACAACATGCCGATCGAGATCTTCTACACGGTCGTGCCCCTCATCCTCGTCCTCGGCTTCTTCGCCTTCACGGCACGTGACCAGGCCATCATCGAGACGCAGTTCGAGGAGCCGGACGTCGAGATCGACGTGTACGGCAAGCAGTGGGCATGGGACTTCGTCTACGAGGGCGCCGCCGACGGCGAAGACGTCTGGTCCGCCGGTGTCCAGGCCCAGGACGTCGAGGGGGAGTCCGGCACCGGCTCCGTCGACCAGGACGCGCTCCCGACCCTGTACCTGCCGGTCGACGCGAAGGTCAACTTCGACCTCAACTCGCGCGACGTGCAGCACTCGTTCTGGGTCATCGACTTCCTCTACAAGAAGGACCTGTACCCGGGCATCACCAACCACATGTCCGTGCAGCCGCTCCGCGAGGGAACGTACGCGGGCAAGTGCGCCGAGCTCTGCGGTGAGTACCACTCCCGCATGCTCTTCAACGTCAAGGTCGTCTCGCAGCAGGAGTACGACGAGTACATCCAGTCGCTCGTCGACCTGGGCAACGTCGGTGACTACGGCGACACGTACGACAGGAACTACACGCCCGGCCTGACCGGCAGCGAATCGGAAGAGGGAGCGGAGTCATGACGAGCGTCGTCGATCTGCCCGCCGGCCAGGCCAAGGTCGTCAACACGACGAAGGTCGAGCGCAAGGGCAACGTCGTGGTCAACTGGATCACGTCGACGGACCACAAGACGATCGGGTACATGTACCTGATCTCGTCCTTCATCTTCTTCTGCATCGGCGGCGTGATGGCCCTCATCATCCGCGCGCAGCTCTTCGAGCCGGGCCTCGCGGTCGTCGATACGAAAGAGCAGTACAACCAGCTCTTCACGATGCACGGCACGATCATGCTGCTGATGTTCGCGACGCCGCTGTTCGCGGGCTTCGCGAACGTCATCATGCCCCTGCAGATCGGCGCACCCGACGTCGCGTTCCCGCGACTCAACGCGTTCGCCTTCTGGCTCTTCCTCTTCGGCAGCAGCATCGCGGTCGCCGGCTTCCTGACCCCCGGCGGCGCCGCGGCGTTCGGCTGGTTCGCGTACACGCCACTGTCGAGTACGACGTTCACACCCGGGCTCGGAGGACATCTCTGGGTGTTCGGCCTCGGTCTGAGCGGTTTCGGCACGATCCTCGGTGCCGTCAACTTCATCACCACGATCATCACGATGCGTGCGCCCGGAATGACCATGTTCCGCATGCCGATCTTCACGTGGAACACCCTCGTGACGTCGATCCTCGTGCTCATGGCGTTCCCGGTCCTCGCGGCCGCCATGCTCGGCCTCGGCATGGAC
>CAKTZW010000295.1 GCA_934636065.1 uncultured Labedella sp. | reverse complement strand
CGGCGTCTTCCAGCTCGACGGCGGGCCCATGCGATCGCTCCTGCGCCTCATGAAGCCCGACAACTTCGAGGACATCTCCGCCGTGATCGCGCTGTACCGGCCGGGGCCCATGGGCGCCAACTCGCACATCAACTATGCGCTGCGCAAGAACGGTCAGCAGCCGATCACACCCATCCACCCCGAGCTCGCCGAGCCGCTCGAGGAGATCCTGTCCACGTCCTACGGCCTCATCATCTACCAGGAGCAGGTGATGGCGATCGCGCAGAAGGTCGCGGGCTTCTCGCTCGGACAGGCCGACATCCTACGGCGCGCGATGGGCAAGAAGAAGAAGTCGGAACTGGACAAGCAGTTCGAGGGCTTCTCGGGCGGCATGCACGCCAACGGCTACTCCGACGAGGCCGTCAAGATGCTCTGGGACATCCTGCTGCCGTTCTCGGACTACGCCTTCAACAAAGCGCACTCGGCCGCGTACGGCGTGCTGAGCTACTGGACCGCCTACCTCAAGGCCCACTACCGCGCCGAGTACATGGCGGCCCTCCTGACGTCGGTGGGCGACTCGAAGGACAAGATGGCGATGTACCTCAACGAGTGTCGTCGCATGGGGATCAACGTGCTCCCGCCGGACGTGAACGAGTCGATCGGCTTCTTCACGGCTGTCGGCGAGGACATCCGCTTCGGACTCGGCGCCGTGCGCAACGTCGGCAGCAACGTCGTCGACGGCATCCGCCAGGCGCGCGAGGAGAAGGGGCGCTTCGAGACCTTCCACGACTTCCTCCGCAAGGTCCCGCTCCCCGTCGCGAACAAGCGAACGATCGAGTCGCTCATCAAGGCCGGCGCCTTCGACAGCCTCGGCGCGACGCGTCGTGCCCTCGTCGAAGTGCACGAGTCCGCGGTCGAGTCGGCCGTCAAGATCAAGCGCGACGAGGAGAACGGCAACATCGGCTTCGACTTCGACTCCCTCTTCGAGGAGGTCGGCGTCGCGCCGGAGTCCCACGTGCCCACGCGGCCCGAGTGGTCGAAGCGCGACAAGCTCGCCTTCGAGCGAGAGATGCTCGGTCTGTACGTGTCGGACCACCCGCTCGCCGGCCTCGAGGCGCAGCTGGCCAAGCACTACTCCACGACGATCACGGAGCTCACCTCGTCAGAGCACACACAGGACGGCGATCAGGTCACGGTCGCCGGACTCGTCACCGGGGTGCAGCACCGCGTCGCGAAGGCGTCCGGCAATCAGTACGGCATGATCACCGTCGAGGACTTCAGCGGCGAGATCACCGTGATGTTCATGGGCAAGGCGTACCAGGAGTTCGCACCGGCTCTCGTCGGCGACTCCATCGTCGTGGTCCGCGGCCGGGTGAGCATGCGCGACGACGGTATGAACCTGCACGCGTACAGCCTCATGGCCCCGGATCTCGGTCAGGCGGATGCGTCCGGGCCGCTCCATCTGAGCGTGCCCGAGTTCCGGGCGACGACCGACACCATCACCGAGCTCGGGGTGATCCTCGGTCGTCATCGAGGCGATACGGAGGTCAGACTGAAGCTGATCAAGGGCGAAGCGGCCCGCGTCTTCGAGGTCCCGTACCCCGTCACGGTGACCGCCGACCTCTACGGCGAGCTCAAGTCGCTGCTCGGCCCGAACTGCCTGACCTGACCGGGCTCGACCGAGTCCCGGTCGGGAGGGTGCTCCACACGACACGGCGGAGGGCCGAGGCGATCGAATCGCCTCGGCCCTCTGTCGCGTCATGCACGCGTCAGCTGGACGCCTGGTCCTGCACGGCGTGGCGAGCGTTCTGAGCTTCGTCCTTGACGTCGGAGGCGGCGCTGCCCGCCTCCTCCTTGACGCTCTGGACGGCGCCGGTCGCCTCGTCCTTCACGTTCTGCGCGGCACCGGTCGCCTCGTCCTTCACGGCGTTGACGGCGTCGGTCGCCGGCTCCTTGAGGTTCGAGGCGACCTCCTTGCCGATCGACTGCGCCTGCTCCACGAGGGGCTGGGCGGCGTCCTTCACACCGGCGGCGAGCTCCTTCTCCTTCTCGCTCGCGGGGACGAGCGACGAGACGAGGAGGCCGACACCGAAGGCGATCAGACCGACGGCGAGCGGGCTGCCCTGCGCGGTCGCAGCCGCACGGTGGGGGAGATCGGCGGCGGAGCTCCCGGCGGATGACGCATGGCCGACCATGGAGTCCTTCGCGCCGGAGGCGGCTCCAGCCACCGAGTCCTTGACGTCGGAGGCGACGCCGAAGACGCGGTCCTTGACCGAGCCGAGGGCGTTCTTCGCCTTGGCCTTCTCGCGGTCGACGATCTTCGACGGCGTCACCCTGTCGGCGAGTGCGTCGACGTCGCTTCCGAGCTCGCTTCGCGTGCGCTCGATCTCGGCGCGGATGGCGTCCGGGTCCTGGGAGGAGGTGTCAGTCATCGGTTTTCCTCGTTCTTCTTGAGTGTCTCTGGAATCTTCTTGACGGAGTCGACGGTGCGGGGCATGCCCTGGACTTCCTTCATCGACTTCCGACCCTGCAGGAACAGGATCAGCGCGATGACGCCCCAGATGAGGGCGACGACGACGGCCGACCAGCCGTTGTCGATCAGATGTCCGAGGCCCCACCAGAGGGCGACGGACAGGAAGAACACGGCCATGGAGCCGGCGTACCCCGCGCCGCCCATGAGGCCGGCGCCCTTGCCCGCGCGGGACGCGGACTGCTTCAGCTCGGCCTTGGCGAGCTCGACCTCTTGACGGAAGAGCGTCGAGATGTCTCGCGAGACCTCGGACAGCAGTTCACCGAGCGATGTGTTCGCGGCTCTCTGCTCCGAGGGAGCGGCGGATGGGTCGGTCATGGTCAGTACGCTCCCGTCGCGGGCGTGCCCGTGGCGGGTGCGCCGTAGACGGGCGGAGTCACGGCCGCGCCGCCGACGGTGTCAGCGGGGGCGGACGCCGTGTAGCTGCCGACGGTCGAGGTCGACGGCGTCGGCGTCGGAGCCGACGCTGCCGCTTCGTCCGCGGCCGAGTCCTTGGCCTCGCTCACGAGGCTCCGGGTCAGCCGGCCGGCGACCACGCCCGCGACCGCCGCGATCGCGATGAAGGTGCCCGGCTTGCGGCGCGCATAGTTCTTGACGTCCTCGAGGAGCGTTCCCGGGTCGCGGCCCTCGAGCCACGAGGCCACGCCCTGCGCCCGGCTCGCCGCCTGCGACACGAGGTCGGCGGCGACACCCGGCTCGGACGACGAGTCGGCCATCCCACGCAGCTCGTCGCTCAGGGCGTGCAGACCGGAGGCGACCTTCTGCTGCTGCGCGCCGGCCTGCTCGGAGAGCTGGCTGCGCGTCTCGTGCACGAGGTCCTTGGCCTGGCGCTTGGCGGTCGACGCCACTCGGCCGGCCTCGTCCTTCGCGGTGGAGGCGACGTCCTTCGCAGAATCGGCGGCGGTGCTGCCGACGTTCTTCGCGGACTCGGCGGCCGAGCTGCCGAGGTTCGAAGCCTGCTCCTTGACGGTGTCGGTTGTGCCGCCGCCCGACGTCGACGAGCCCGTCCCCGTGCTCTGGCTGCCGCTCACGGGCGGGGCGCCGACGACCGGCGGAACCGGCGTGGACGGAATCCCCGTGGTCCCGGCTCCGCTCGCGGGGTACGGCTCGGACGGATAATTGTCAGTCATGGCGAATCCCTCTCGATTTTCCGATGAGTGATCGCCGCGTCGAAGCGCAGCGACCTCCACCGAGTTTTCGCGGTGCCCACGGGATGCGACAAGCGCTCGCAAACTCCGTCGATTGGGGCTATATTCGCGCACCCGCGTTCTACCGCCGTCCCGAGCGGCGCCGGATCCGTGCTAGAAGGGACGCAGCAATCGCTCGAGGAAGCGCCGGGTCCGCTGGTGCTGACCGTGCGTCCCTCCGGAGTGGAGGCCGGCCCCGCTGGCCAGCCCGGG
>CAKTZW010000294.1 GCA_934636065.1 uncultured Labedella sp. | reverse complement strand
CAACCGCGGCGACCGGGCGCTGGACTTCCTGACCTACCGCCTGAACGCCTCGATCGTCCGCCGCGAGATGGCGCTGGGCCAGCTGGTCGGCCCGGACGAGTTCGTGAAGCTCAACCGCGCCGTGAAGAACAGCGGGTAGACGCTGAAGGCGAGGAAGACGAGCACGAACGGCGCGACGAAGAGGTACGGAGCGAGGCGTCGCCGGGTGCGGGCGGCGGTGAGCGCTGTCATGTCGTCTCCTTTCTGACGGAGCGGACGACGGGTGAGTGGGTGGGACGGATCGGCGGGGCCGGCAGTGGCGTCGCCCCCGCCTCGCCCTACTGGCGTTCGATCAGGTTGGCCTGGATGTCGGCCGACGACTTCTCGAGCACCTCCGACGGGGAGAGCTCGCCGTCGAGCATGCGCTGGAGGTCGTTGCCGAGGTAGTCGACGGCACCGGCCCACCAGGACGGCGTGGGGACCGCCGCGGGGATCTGCGCGCCGGCGTCGGTCGCGACGGCCCAGAGGTCCTGACCGCCGAGCGCGTCGACCGGTTCGAAGAGCGGGGCGGACGGGTCGGCGGCGGGCTGGTAGCTCGGGATCGACGTGTTGAGTCCGGTCGGGTAGACGTCGGTCGGACCCCAGACGGCGGTGTAGCCGGCCTCGTCGAACATCAGGAACTCGTAGAACAGCCAGGCGAGCTCGGCGTTCTTCGCGTCGCGCGGGATCGCGAACGACGATCCGCCCATGGCCCCGCTGCGAGCGCCGCCGTCCTCCCACGCGGGGAGGGGCATCGCGCGCCAGTCGCCGGCGGTCTCCGGCAGCAGCTGCTGCGGCGCGAAGCTGAACCAGATGGCCCAGGGGTAGAAGACCTGGTTTCCCGACTCCAGCTCTGCGATGTCGGTCGGGCTCAGGTACTCGGCGCGCGTCCCGAGCCCGTCGGTCTGGACCGTGTCGAGGAAGGAGAGGATCTGCTCGTACTCGGGCGAGTCGAGCCGCAGCTCACCATCGGCGTCCGCGAGGCTCGTGCCGAGCTGGCTCGCGTACATCTCGAGCTGCAGCTGGCCGAGGAACGCGGACTGCTCGAGGTGGATCGGCTTCGCGGAGGGCACGGCCTCCTGGTACTGGCGGGCCGCCTCGAGGAGGTCGTCGTAGGTCTCGATCGTCGTCGCGTCGATGCCCTGCTCCTCGAGCGCCGTCGCGTTGTAGTAGAGCAGTCCCGGGTTGGAATCGAACGGGACGCCGTAGATGCCGCCGTCGATCGAGTTCACGTCGATCTTCTGCTGCGCGATGTCGTCGACGTAGGGGTCGAGGACGTCGCTCAAGTCCCACATGTAGTCGGCGAGACCGGCCACCTTGGCGTCGTCGAGGAACACGCCGTCGGGCACGTCGGTGCCGGTGATGAGGGTGTTCTGGAGCTTCGCGTCGATGTCGACGGCCTCATGGTTGACCGTGATGTCCGGGTAGACCTCGTTGAAGTCCTCGATCGCGGCGTCGAAGACGTCGTAGAGGTCGCCGGAGCGGTCCCAGATGGTGATCTCACCGGAGGGCGAGTCGCCTTCGGGAGCCTGGAGCCGGTTCGCCGAGGCGTCGTCCTCGCCGGATCCGGCGGTGATGTCGGGACCGCATGCTGTGAGGCCGAGGGCGAGGAGGGCGGCCCCGCCGAGGGCGGCGGCGCGGCGACGCGCGATGCGCCGCCGGGGCGCCGCGCTGGTGGGCGTGAGCTGGTGCAACTGACACTCCTTTGTGACATGGGTTTCGTCTGCTGCCGCGATCATCTCGGGCGACCGATCGACGTTTGCCAACGTAGGCAAAACCATAGCGCGTGTTTGCCATCGTTGCAAACGCTATGCTGACGGGACCATCACCAGTCGCCGAGGAGGGGTCAATGCCGGCAACACTGCGCGACGTCGCGGAGCGGGCGCAGGTCTCCATCCGCACCGTCTCGAACGTGATGCGCGGCTACACCCACGTGAGCGATCGCATGCGCACCCGCGTACTCGCGGCCGTGGAGGAGCTCGACTACCGCCCGAACCCTGCCGCACGGACGCTCCGCACCGGGCGGACCGGCATGCTGGCGCTCATCGTCCCCGAGATCGACGTCCCTTACTTCAGCGCCCTCGCCCGGGACGTCATCGCGGCGGCGGCCGAGCTCGGCTTCCGCGTGATGATCGACCAGACGGGTCACGACCACGAGCGCGAGCGCGAGCTCCTCACCGGCGAGGATCGCGAGATGCTCTTCGACGGCGTACTGTTCAGTCCGCTCGTCACGAAGTCCGAACTGCTCGAGATGAATCCCTCCACCCGGATCCCCCTCGTCCTGCTCGGGGAGCACGACTTCGACGGCCGCTTCGACCATGTCGCGATCGACAACGTCCGCGCCGCCCACGACGCCGTCGGTCACCTGCTCGAGCGGGGGCGGACCCGCATCGCCGCGATCGGCGCGCAGCCGCAGGAGCAGTACGCCACCCCGCAGCAGCGGACCGCGGGCTACGAACTGGCCCTCCGCGAGGCGGGAATCGACCCGGACCCGGACTACACGCGCGCCGCCCCCCACTACAGTCGCGCCGACGGGTACGCGGCGGCGACCGAGCTGCTGCGACTCGAGCCCCGGCCCGATGCGATCCTGTGCTTCTCGGACCTGCTCGCCATGGGGGCGATGCGCGCGGTGTTCGACGCCGGGCTCTCGGTGCCGGAGGACGTCGCCGTCGTGGGCATCGACGACATCGAGGAGGGCCACTACTCCCGGCCGACCCTCACGTCCGTCTCCCTCGACACGACCTTCATCGCCGAGCACGCCGTCGCGCGCATCGCGGCGCGGATCGACGAGCCGGACCTCGCGCCCGAGCAGATCGTCGCCCCGCACGCCCTCCACGTCCGGGAGAGCTCCGGCGGCTGACGCCGGCCCCCTCCCTCTTCCCCTTCTCCTCGCCCAGCCCCCCCTTTCCCCGGTCTTGCGTACGCAACTGCGACCCGCGGGCGAAATTTCACCCGCAATCGGCACTTGCGTACGCAACTGCCGCATGTCATGGGCTCTTGCAACGATGGCAAACGTGGTGCAGAGTGTGCAGTGCGTTGGCGCGTCTTCGACAAGAGGGAATGAACAATGACGTCCATCGCGAGCCTGCGGCATCGACCGCATCTCCTGCTCCTGCTCCTCGCCGCCGTGGTCGGCGGCCTCCTCGTGGGCCTGTCGCCCGTGGCGGCGCCGCCAGCTACAGCCGTGCAGGCCGGCAACATCCTCTACTCCCCCAACCTCGCCACGTACCCGAACGGGACGGCAGGCTACCCGCGTGCGATCCGCCTCGACCACGACGGGTCGACCAACCAGACGATGCTCGCGACCTTCGCGCGCGGCGGCCACAACGGCCCCACGAACCTGCCGATCTACCGGAGCACCAACGGCGGGACGAGCTGGAGCCAGATCTCCACGATCTCCTCGAACACGCCCGGCTGGGACCTCGAGGCGCCGACGCTGTTCGAGGTGCCGCGCACCATCCCGGGGCTGAACCAGGGCGACCTCCTCGCCGCGGGAACCGCCTGGAGCGTCGGCAACTACTCCGCGCAGAAGGTCGAGGTGTTCAAGAGCACGGACAAGGGCCAGACGTGGACGTACCTGTCGAACTGCACTCAGACCTCCGGGCAGCCGAACGGCTGGGGTCACGGCATCTGGGAGCCGACGTTCCTCGTCGCCGACAACAACACCCTCGCGTGCTTCATCTCGGATGAGCGCCCGGCGAACAGCGCGACGAACAACCAGGTCATCGGGCACTACACCTCGACGAACGGCGGCGTGAGCTGGAGCAGCACGCTCACGCAGGACGTCGCGTTCCCGAGCGACAACCTCGCCCGCCCCGGGATGCAGACGTTCGCGGAGCTGCCGAACGGCCAATTCGTGATGTCGTACGAGTTGTGCCGCGATGCGACGAACGCCGATC
Organism: uncultured Labedella sp.; assembly: GCA_934636065.1. GTDB lineage: Bacteria > Actinomycetota > Actinomycetes > Actinomycetales > Microbacteriaceae > Labedella. The sequence goes on along the minus strand of CAKTZW010000294.1, from coordinate 18 downwards.
ACGCGTGTGAGGTCTACA
>CAKTZW010000293.1 GCA_934636065.1 uncultured Labedella sp. | reverse complement strand
GCCCCGGACGCCCCGGCCGCGGTCGTGCAGGCGTTCTTCCCCGGCGAGGAGGGCGGGCGGGCGATCGCCGGCGTCCTCTCCGGGCGGGTGCAGCCGAGCGGCCGGCTGCCGGTGACGCTGCCGCGCTCCGCCGGCGCGCAGCCGTTCTCCTACCTGCACCCGATCCTCGGGGGCTCGTCGGAGATCACGAGCGCCGACACCACGCCGGTGCGGCCGTTCGGCTTCGGGCTCTCGTACACGCGCTTCGAGCACGCGGCGCTCGCGGTGGACGGCGACGTGATCGCGGGGGAGGCGTTCACCGCGACGGTGCGCGTCCGCAACGCGGGGGAGCGCGCCGGCGTCGACGTCGTGCAGCTCTACGGCCGCGATGTGTTCGCGACCGTCACGCGTCCGGTCGCGCAACTCGTCGGCTACGCTCGCGTCGCGCTCGAGCCCGGGGAGGAAGCGGTCGTGCGATTCCGCGTTCCGACGGGGCGGTTCGCGTTCACCGGCACGGGCGGCGAGCGCATCGTCGAGCCCGGCGCCGTCGACCTCTGGGTGGGCCCGTCGAGCGCCGACCGGGAGACCACGGCGACGCTCGAAGTGACGGGCGAGGTGTACGTCGTGTCGACGTCCGACGAGCGACTCGTCGGCGTCGAGGTGGAGCGCGCCGCCCTGCCGGTCGACGCGCGCTGACAGATTCGCCCGCCCCCGCCCGCCCCCGCCCGCCCCCGTTCCGCCCCCGCCCCGCCTCCGTTCCGCAAAGTCGTCACTTTGAGTGCTTATCAGCCGGTACACCGGCCGCAAGGCGCTCAAACTGACGCTTATGTGGGCGTGGGCGTGGGCGTGGGCGTGGGTGGGGGCGTGGGCGTGGCGGGGTCAGCCGGCGTGGACCCGGTCCCGGAGACCGAGCTTGCCCATCACGCGGCTGACGTGGGTCTTCGCGGTCTGCTCCGCGATGAAGAGCGCCTGGCCGATCTCCCCGTTCGACCGTCCCCTCGCCATCTCGTGGAAGACCTCCCGCTCCCGCTCGGTGAGGTCGTTGAGCACGGTGCTCGATGACAGGCCGCGCGGTTCGCTGTCGACGAAGTTCTCGATGAGCCGCCGCGTCACGCGAGGCGCGAGCAGTGCGTCGCCGTCGTTCACGGTGCGCACGGCCGCGACGAGCTCCTCGGAATCGGCGTCCTTGAGGAGGAATCCGCTCGCGCCCGCTCGCAAGGCGTCGTACACGTAGTCGTCGAGGTCGAAGGTCGTGAGGATGATGACGCGCGGGATGTGCCCGACGCCGCTCGTTGGGCTCTGTAGGGCGCGGGTCGCCTCGATCCCGTTGAGCCGCGGCATCCGGATGTCCATGAGGACCACGTCGGGGTGCAGGGCGCGACTACGGGAGATCGCCTCGTCGCCGTCGTTCGCCTGCCCGACGACCTCGATGTCGGGCTGGGCGTCGAGGATCGCCGAGACGCCGATGCGGTACATCGGCTGGTCGTCCACGATGAGCACGCGGATGGTCATGTCGTCTCCTGTCGAGTCGAGGCGGGGTCGCTCGCGTCGGGACCGGCGTGACCGGCGGGGTCGCTCGCGGCGGGACCGGCCGGGTCGCCCGCGCCCGGTGTCGACGTGCGGGGCGCGGACGCCGGCAGGAGCGCCTCGATGAGGAAGCCGCCCGTCGGCAGCGCCTCCTGGACGACGCTGCCGCCGAGGAGCGCGACGCGCTCGCGCATCCCACGGAGGCCCTGGCCGCCGCTGTCGACGTCGCCGCTGTCGAGGTCGCCGCTGACCGCGCCGAAGTGCGGCTCCCTCTCCGTGAGCCCCGGGAGGGCGGTGTTCGTGACACGCACGAGGACGCCCTCGCCGCTGCGGCCGATCGTGACGGAGGCGTCGGCGCCGGGGGCGTGTCGGACGACGTTGCTCAGCGCCTCCTGCACGATGCGGTAGATCGTGAGCTCGAGCAGGGCGCTCTCGCTCCCCGGCTCCACGTCGTTCGCGAGCGTCACCCGGCCGCCGACGTTCTCGACCGTGCGCACGAGCGCGAGGATGTCCGCGAGGCCCGGCTGCGGTGCATAGCGGGTCTCGTCTTGCTCGGGCCGGAGGGCGCCGAGCAGTTGCCGCATCTCGCGGAGCGCCGCGCGGGAGCTGCGCGCGATCTCGCCGAACTCGCGTTGCGCCTCGTCGATGTGGGCGACGCGGTACCGCGCCGACTCGGCCTGGATGTGGACGATCGACATGCTGTGCGCGACGACGTCGTGGAGCTCTCGGGCGATGCGCGCGCGTTCCTCGACGGTGTGCCGCTTGGCTTGTTCGAGCTCGACGTCGCGCTTCGCCTCGGCGATCACGGCCCGGACCCGGCGCCGTTGGCCGAGACCGACCGTGACGCCCAGCGTCACGAGCGTGGCCGTGACGGACGCGAGCAGATCGATGCCCCACTCCTCGGTCGTCCGGAGCGTTCCGGCCCAGAGCACGACGGCGAGCACGAGGACGAGGAAGGTCAGCCACCACGCCGCGACCGATTCCACCCAGCGCTCGCGGAGGCCGATGACGACGAGGATCCCGATGAGGGCGAGCAGGCCGTGACCCGTCATGGGCCATACCCCGTCGAGGCTCGCTCGCGTGAGGAAGGCCACGACGCCGATGCCGAGGAGGTGCAGCAGCATCGCCGTGCGCGGGAGGCGCACGGCGAGCGGCAGAGTGGCGCACTGCACCGACGTGAGGACGAAGGCGATGCCGAGCGGCAGGTCGTACTCGATGAGGAAGCTCGGCACCGACAGCCAGAAGACGAACAGCGAGTAGCCGAGAAGGGCGAGCCACCCGGCGAGGGGCAGGGGCCGCGCGGTGCCGCGCGACTCGATCAGCCGGAGCGGCGATCGGCTCGTCCGGGTCGCGCCGGATGATGCGTCGCTCATGCCGTCTCCTCCCGTGCCGTCTCCTCCCGTGCCGTCTTTTCCCGTGCCGGGACCGACGCGCTCACGCCGATCGATTCGCGACGGCGAACATCGGTGTGACTGCGAGTGCGTTCGCGAGCGGAGCGGATCGCGGTGACGATCCGATCCACACAGTATCCGCTCGCGACGGCGAGGACCACGGCGAGGACGGCGGTCAGGAGCGGGTCCGAGGGGAGCAGGATACCGGCGAGACCGGCGACGGCGATGGTCCAGGCCGTCCACGCCGTCGCGGCGATGAGACTCACCGGCAGGTAACGGCGCAGCGGCATGCGAGCAGCGCCGGCCGCCATGTTGACGAGGACCCGGGCGACGGGCAGGAACCGGCCCGTGAGCAGGACGCTCACCGGGCGCGTCGTGAGCTGCGCGTCGACGCGAGCTCGGACCCGGCGGACGCCGTCGCGCCGCATCCACCGGAAAGGCTCACCACCGAGTCGTCGCCCGATCGAGAAGGCGATGAGGTCGCCGAGCCAGGCTCCGGCGATCGTCGCGACCACGAGGGCCGGCATCGCCGGCGTCCCCGTCGACCACGCGATCGCGGCGACCGCGACGACGATCGTCTCGCCCGGCACCGGCGGGAAGAACCCGTCGAGCGCGCAGAACAGGAGGACGAGGACGAACACCCACGGCGACGCGGCCGCGTCGGTGACGACGGTGGTGAGGAACTCGAACATCAGGCGACGGTGGCCCGCGGCACGGACGGCGTCGACGGCCGGGCGGTGCGCGAGGTGCGCGTCGTGCGTGCGGTGCGCGCGGTGCGGCGCTCACGACGGAATCCCTGGGCGATGACCGTCACGACGGCCCAGACGAACGTGAAGACGACGACGAAGACGCTCACGAACACGATGCCGATCGCGGCGAGGAGGGCGCCGAGGACGCGGAGGCCGCGGGACGGCCTCGGGGACGCGGCCAGGGGGCCGTCGGACCGGCCGTCGCGAGCGCCCCCGGGCACCGACTCGATGATGATGAGTTGCCGTGTCTCCGCGTTCTCATCGCGGCCCGTGCGGCTCGCGGTGGAGAGG
>CAKTZW010000292.1 GCA_934636065.1 uncultured Labedella sp. | reverse complement strand
CGAGATGCTCCAGTGGGCCGACGCGCACGGCGGCATCGCCGTCGCGATGGGTCAGGCGCCGGAGGAGGTCGTGGCCGCCGGGAACGCGCGGACCGGGACGGTCGACGAGGACGGGCTCGCCTCCGCCCTCACCCAGCACCTCCTCGGCTGACCCCGCGCTTCGACAGGCTCAGCGACCGTATGGCCCGGTCCCTGGGCGGCGACCACCCCGGTCCCTGAGCTTGGCGCGCTTCAACAGGCTCAGCGACCGTGCGGCCGTGTCGACGAGAGCGCACCGATTCCGAGGATGTCCGCCCCTGATCAGACCCGGGATCGTGGCGACGTGACGGAGGTCGACCGTCCGTTTGGTCTATCGCGGCGGTCGAGATGGCTTTAGGATAGGCATGCCTAATCCCGCTCATTCTCTCGAAGGAATTCCGTGCGCTCTTCCCGCAGATCCCTCTCCCTCGTCGCACTCGCGGCGGTCGGCTCACTGACCCTCGCCGCCTGTTCCTCCGGGTCCGACGCCCCGTCCTCCGACTCCTCGGGGTCCGCGAGCGGCAGCGGCTTCCCCGTCACGGTCGAGCACGTCTTCGGCGAGACGGAGATCCCGGAGGCGCCCGAGCGGGTCGCGACGATCCAGTGGGCGAACCAGGACGTCGCCCTCGCCCTCGGCGTCGTCCCCGTCGGCATGCCGGCCCAGACGTACGGCGACGACGACGGCGACGGCATCCTGCCGTGGACGTACGAGAAGCTCGACGAGCTCGGCGGTACCGAGGAGCTCCCCGCCCTCTTCGACGAGACCTCCGCCCTCGACTTCGAGGCGATCGCGGACACGACGCCCGACGTCATCCTCGGTGGCTACGGCGGCTTCACGCAGGAGGACTACGACACCCTCACCCAGATCGCCCCGACCGTCGCCTACCCCGACGTCCAGTGGGGAGCGACGTGGCGCGAGATGGCCGAGCTCGACGGTGCGGCGCTCGGCATGGCCGACGAAGCGGACGCGCTCATCGCGGACGTCGAGCAGCAGATGGCCGACGCCGTCGCGGCCGAGCCCGCGCTCGAGGGCAAGACCGCCATGGTGGGCTACTTCACCCCTGGCGACCTCAGCAGCATCGGCTACTACTCGACCGACGACGCGCGCAACAAGTACCTGAACGACTTCGGCTTCGAGACGCCCGAGAGCCTCACGAAGCTGTCGGAGGAGAACGAGGAGTTCTTCGGCACGGTGAGCGCCGAGAACGCCGACACCTTCGACGACGTCGACATCATGGTCGTCTACGGCGACGACACCACCCTCCCGGCGCTCCAGGCGGATCCGCTCCTCTCGCAGATCCCGGCGGTCGCGAACGGCTCGGTCGTCGTCATGGACAACGCGCTCCCCATCGCCGCGGCCCTGTCGCCGACCGTCCTGTCGATCCCGTGGTCGCTCGACGAGTTCGTCGGGATGCTCGCGGACGCCGCCGAGAACGCCGAGTGATCACCGCACCCGCGCGCGTCGAGACGCCGGCCGGACCCTCGCGGTCCCGGTCGGCGTCCCGCCGTGGTCGGCGGGTGCTCGGCCTCCTCGCCTGCCTCGTCGGACTCGTCGTGGTGACGCTCCTGTCAGTCGCCATCGGGTCCCGTGAGGTGTCCCTCGAGGAGATCCTGCGCGCGTTCACGGACCCGTCCGCGACGGGGCTCGCGGAGGAGGCGGTGCGTGCGCGGGTGCCGCGCACCGTGCTCGGACTGCTCGTCGGTGCGGCGCTCGGCCTCTCGGGCGCGATCATGCAGGGCGTCACGCGCAATCCGCTCGCGGATCCCGGCATCCTCGGCGTCAACACGGGCGCGTCGCTCTTCGTCGTCGCGGGCATGGCCTTCTTCGGAATGACGACCATGACGCAGTACATCTGGCTCGCGCTCGCCGGCGCGGCCGCGGCGGCGGTCTTCGTGTACACCGTCGGCTCGATGGGCCGCGGGGGAGCGACGCCGCTCAAGCTCGCGCTCGCCGGCGCGGCGACAACGGCGGCACTCAGCTCCCTCATCAGTGCCATCGTGCTCCCGCGCGTCGACGCGCTCCAGGTCTTCCGGTTCTGGCAGATCGGTGGCATCGGCGGCGCGAGCTTCGAGACGATGGCGACCGTCGCGCCGTTCCTCGCGGTCGGTGCCGCGCTCTCGTTGCTGTCGGCCCGCTCCCTCGACGCGCTCGCGCTCGGAGACGACCTCGCGACGGGCCTCGGCGGGCGGATCAAGACTGCGCGTGCCGTCGCGGCGCTCGGCGGAGTGCTGCTGTGCGGCGCCGCGACCGCGATCGCCGGACCGATCGGCTTCATCGGCCTCGTCGTGCCGCACGTCGCTCGCATCGTGACGGGCAGCGACTACCGCTGGATCCTCCCGTACTCCGTGGGTTTCGGGGCCTTCCTGCTCCTTCTCGCCGACGTCGTCGGGCGGGTCGTGACGCGCCCGAGCGACGTCGAGGTCGGCATCATCACGGCGATCATCGGTGCCCCCGTCTTCATCGCCGTCGTGCGCCGGACGAAGATCAAGGAGCTCTGACGTGACGCGAGAACAGGTCGCGCTGCGGCCCGCACGAGCACCGCTGCCCTCGACGGGCGACGGCGGCTCGGCGGCGCAGGAGCTCGGGCGTGCGCGGAGGCGCCGCGGACGCCGGCGCGCGTTCGTCACCGGATCGCTCGCCGCCGCCCTCGTGCTCGTGTTCCTGATCACGCTCAGCGTCGGCAACACGTTCTACCCGCCCGGCGACGTCCTCCGGGTCGTCCTGGGCGAAGAGGTACCCGGGGCGTCGTTCACCGTCGGGACGCTGCGGCTGCCGCGTGCCATCACCGGCGTGCTGGCCGGGATCGCGTTCGGCATCGCCGGCGTGACCTTCCAGACCATGCTGCGGAACGCCCTCGCGAGTCCGGACGTCATCGGCATCACGTCCGGGTCGAGCGCCGCGGCGGTCTTCGCGATCACGGTGCTCGGCGCCGGGGGAGCGGGCGTGTCCGTCCTCGCGGTCGTCGCCGGTCTCGGCGCCGCGGTCGCGATCTACCTCCTCGCCTACCGCAACGGACTCTCCGGAGCGCGACTGATCCTCATCGGGATCGGGGTCGGCGCGATGCTCGACAGCGTGGTGAGCTACCTCCTGCTCAAGTCGAGCGCCTTCGAGGTGCAGGCGGCGTTGCGCTGGCTGACCGGCAGCCTCGGCAGCGTGTTCTGGGAGGGTATCCCCCCGCTCGCGTTCAGCATGCTCGTCCTGCTCCCCGCGATCGTCCTCCTCACCCGTCGGCTGACGGCGCTCCAGCTCGGCGACGAGTCGGCGACGGCGCTCGGCGTCCGCGTCGACCGCACCCGACTCCTGCTCATCGTCGTCGCCGTGGCGCTCGCCGGCGTCGCGACCGCGACGACCGGTCCCATCGCGTTCGTCGCGTTCCTCTCGGGACCGATCGCCGCGCGCCTCGTGGGCGGCGGCCACTCGTTGGTCCTCCCCGCGGGCCTCGTCGGCGGACTCCTCGTGCTCACGGCCGACCTGCTCGGCCAGTTCGCGTTCGACACGTCGTTCCCCGTCGGCGTCGTCACCGGGGCGATCGGTGCACCGTACCTCCTCTACCTGCTCATCCGCTCGAACCGTTCGGGAGGCTCCCTGTGACCGTGTCCCACACCCTCGAGGTCGACGGCGCGACCGTCGCGTACGGCGACCGCGTCGTGCTCGACGACCTCGACCTCGTCGTCCCGCCCGGCCGGATCAGCATCATCGTGGGCGCGAACGCGTGCGGCAAGTCCACTCTCCTCCGCTCGATGGCGCGGCTGCTCGCGCCGACGAGCGGTTCCGTCCTGCTCGACGGCACCCCCATCACGGCGATGCCGACGAAGAAGGGGAACCCGGCGACGGTCACCGTGATGGCGAGGCCGTAGGAGCCGATCGCCACGAAGGCCGCCTGGCCGAAGTTGAGCAGGCCGGCGTACCCGAACTGGATGTTCAGGC
>CAKTZW010000291.1 GCA_934636065.1 uncultured Labedella sp. | reverse complement strand
GAGCCGACGGCCTGGTACGAGGCGACGACCGCGAGCGTCACGAGGCCGACGAGGACCGCGTGCGCGAGGGGCGGCCGCAGCCCCAGCACGTGCGCGACGCGCGCGTCGAAGGCGGTCGCGACGAGGGCGCGATGCGCGAGCGCCGCGACGAGGATGCCGGTGATCGCTGCGGCGGCCAGCAGGAGCAGATCCACGGGAGCGATCGCGAGGATATCGCCGAAGAGGATCGTCGTCGCGTCGGTGGCGAAGCTCGCCGAGTGCGAGATGATGACGACGCCGAGCGCCAGCATCCCCACGAACAACAAGCCGATGCTCGTGTCGAACGAAAGTCGCCCGCGACGCTGCAGGAGCGAGATGCCCGCGCTCATCGCGACGGCGCTCGCGGCGGCTCCGAGGATCACGGGAAACCCGGTGAGGGTCGCCAGGGCGACGCCGGGAAGCATCCCGTGAGCGAGGGCCTCCCCGAGGAACGCCATCCCGCGGATGACCACCCACGTCCCGGCCACGGCGCAGAGCACGGACACGAGAACGCCGCCGGCAAGGGCGCGCACCATGAAGTCCGCCGCGAAGGGATCGGTCCAGAAGGTCATGACCCCACGGTACTGTTAATTGAGAACGATTATCAAAACCAGGAGGACGGATGTCCAGTCAGACCGAGGCGAATCCCGCGATCGAGCTCGACGCCGTCCACGTCTCGTTCGGCAGCCACGAGGCGGTGTGCCATGTCGACCTCGGCATCGCCGCGGGCGAGTGCACCGTCATCGTCGGGCCGAACGGCGCGGGGAAGTCGACGCTCCTCGAGGTCCTGGCGGGAGTCCGCGTTCCGAGCTCCGGCACCGTGCGCCGCGGAATGAGTGCTGTCGCCTTCGTTCCCCAGCGCGCCGCCGTCCCCGACGGCCTCCCGATCTCGGTGCGCGAGGTCGTCGCGATGGGCGCGTGGGGACGCCTCGGCGCACTGCGTCCCCTCGGCCGATCCGGACGCCGGCACGTCGATGCGGCAATGGAGAGGCTCGACATCGGGGCTCTCGCGCGCTCGCCCTTCTCCTCGCTCTCGGGCGGCCAACGTCAGCGCGCGCTCCTCGCTCAGGGGATCGCGCGGGGACCCGACGTGCTGCTGCTGGACGAGCCGACCACCGGCCTCGATACGGCGAGCGCGGACCGCATCCGGGAGGTGCTGCGCGACGAGGCGGCGCTCGGAGCTGTCGTCGTGTGCGTAAGCCATGACGAGGCGCTCATCGCCGAGTGCGATCGCCGAGTGCGGATGGAGGAGGGCCGCATCGTCGCGGACACTCGCTGAGCGAGGCCGGGACGACGGAAGCCCCCGCCCGCCCTCCGAGGAGGACGAACGGGGGCTTCACATGGCGTGTGGCGAGTGAGGGATTCGAACCCCCGAAGGCTACGCCGGCTGATTTACAGTCAGATCCCTTTGGCCGCTTGGGTAACTCGCCAGATGCGCTTTCGACCGTACTTGATCAGCCAACCGAACGCGCCGCAGGAAATACTACCCCGGAGCCCGGGGCCTGCGAAATCCGCGCGGCGCCGCCTCCGGCCGGGCGCGTCCCGACCGTCACTCGGCGTCGAATCCCGCAGGAGTCTGGAGCAGCGCGCCCTCCACGCGGCACGTCGCGGCGGCCACGAGCATCGCCCGATCGAGCACGCGGGACCAGCCGTCGGCGTCGACGGGACGGCCGTGGCGCACCACATCCGCGACGAGCGACGCGAGCGAGGCGTCACCCGCTCCCATCGTGTCGACGATGGGTCCGGGGAGCGAGGCGATCCCGCTCGAGACCTCGACGTCGCCGTCGACGACCCGGGCACCGTTGCGCCCCTCGGTCGCGAGCACGACCTCCGCACCGCGGGCGACGAGGTCGGTCACAAGAGCACCGAGGCTCGACGCTCCGAGGAACGGGGCGTCGTCGTCGCCCACCTTCACGAGCATGCTCGATCCCGCGACGCGCAGCGCGTTCACCTCGAAGCGGTCTCGATCGGCCATCATCGCCTCCCGCGGGTTCGGGTCGACGATGAGCCGCGCGTCTCGCGTCGCCGCCTCGAGCGCCTCGGTCTGCGCGTCGTCGTCGAAGGGGAAGCAGCTGACGACCACGACGGGGGCCGTCGCGATGGCGCGCCGCTCGGCCTCGCCGAAGTCGACGTGCCGGTTCTGAGCCGCGAGGTTGAAGTCGTAATGGGGCTCGCCATCGACCCGCTCGCTGACGGCGCGCGAGGAGCCGTGCTCCGAGGGCGTGGCCACGAGGTCGACCCCGTTGGCGTCCAGCAGCCCGCGGATCGTGCGACCGTCCTCGTCGTCCCCGACCATCGCGAGCAGCGTGGTGGGCACGCCGAGCCGTGCGAGACCGACCGCGACGTTGAGGGCGGCGCCGCCCACGAACTCGCGCGTCCCGCCGTCGTCCCGGATCTCGTCGATGAGGGCGTCGCCGATGACGACGACCCGGCCGGAATCCATGCGCGCGTCGACCCCGACGCCGTTCTCTGTGCTCATGGTTCGGAATGTACACGGCGCTGCCGTTCCCGCGCTGCGGCCGGATAGCGTTGACTCATGACCGAGTCGTACCTCTCCCTCCCGATCGACGACGAGGCGGCGACCTCGCTGCGCGCGTCCGGCCTCCGCCTCGAGCTCGTCGACACGAGCGACGACGCCGCGTTCGACGCGTGGCTCGCCGCCGATGCCCGCGGCTTCCACGACAAGCGTCCGTCGGCCGCCGCTCTCGCGGAGCAGCGCGACCTGCTACGCCACCGCCGCACGACGGGCGTCTACGACGACGCGATCCCCTCCGCCGCCGCCCCCGTCGGCACGGTCAACTCCTGGCCGGCACCTCTCACCGTCCCGGGCCCGCGCCCCGTCGATGCGTGGCTCATCAGCTCGGTCACGGTCTCGCCGACGCACCGTCGGCGCGGCATCGCGACCGCGATGCTGCCCGCCGAGCTGCGGACCGCCGCGGCGCTCGGCATCCCCGTGGCCGCGCTTACGGTGTCCGAGTCCACCATCTACGGCCGATGGGGCTTCGGACCGAGCAGCTTCGCGACCTCGTGGAGCGTCGACACGCGCCGCGCCGGCTGGGTCGGCCCCGCCACGACCGGCCAGCTCTCCTTCACCACGCCGGAGGAGTTCCTCGAGACCGGCCGAGCGCTCGTCGCGCGCCAGAATGCGGGACGCGTCGGCGAGGTGGGCCTCTCCGAGTACCTCGCGGACCGGACGATGCGGGCGCCCGAGGGCGCCGAGAACGGTGACCGCTACAGGCTCGTGCGCTACGACAGCGCCGACGGTGAGCCCGAGGGCTTCGTCACCTACACGATCGCGGACGACGGCGCCGACTTCACGAACAACACGCTCGAGGTGGTCTCCCTCGTCGCGACGACGGACGCCGCGAACGCCGCGCTCTGGCGATACGTCCTCGAGATGGATCTCGTCGGCACCGTCCACGCGCACACCCGGGCCGTCGACGAGCCGTTGCCCTGGCTCGTCCGCGATGTGCGCCGCGCCCGCGTGACCGGCGTGCAGGATCATCTGTGGACGCGCATCCTCGACGTCCCTGCCGCACTCGAGGCGCGGACGTACGAGAGCGCCGGGACCCTCGTGCTCGACATCGAGGATCCGCTCGGCTTCGCCGCCGGTCGGTTCCGGCTCGACGTCGCGGCCGACGGCTCCGCCCAGGTCGCGGCGACGGAGGAGGCGGCGGACGTGTCCCTCTCCGCCGGTGCCCTCGCCTCTGTCTACCTCGGCGCTCCGGCGGCGAGCGGCCTCGCAGCCGCCGGCCGGATCGGCGGCGATGTCGCGACACTCGACCGACTCTTCCGCACCGCCGTTCCCCCGCGCCTCAGCAGCTGGTTCTAGCCCGTCGGGCTCGGCGGCACGCTCGCGACCGCGCGAGCGCGCCGCCTACACTGGAGCGCATGGCAGATTCATCGTTCGACGTCGTCAGCAAGGTCGAGAAGATGGAGG
>CAKTZW010000290.1 GCA_934636065.1 uncultured Labedella sp. | reverse complement strand
GATCATCTTCGTCGACGAGATCGACGCCGTCGGGCGGCACCGCGGCGCCGGCATGGGCGGCGGTCACGACGAGCGCGAGCAGACGCTCAACCAGCTCCTCGTCGAGATGGACGGGTTCGACCCCAAGACGAACGTCATCCTCATCGCGGCGACGAACCGTCCGGACATCCTCGACCCCGCGCTCCTGCGCCCGGGTCGCTTCGACCGGCAGATCGGCGTGGACGCGCCCGACCTCATGGGCCGGAAGAAGGTCCTCGAGGTGCACGGCAAGGGCAAGCCGCTCGCGCCGAGCGTCGACCTCGACGTCGTCGCCCGCAAGACGCCCGGCTTCACGGGTGCCGACCTCGCGAACGTGCTGAACGAGGCCGCGCTGCTCACGGCCCGCTCGAACGCCCAGCTCATCGACAACCGCGCGCTGGACGAGGCGATCGACCGCGTCATCGCCGGTCCGCAGCGCCGCACCCGCATCATGCGCGACGAGGAGAAGCTCATCACGGCGTACCACGAGGGCGGCCACGCTCTCGCGGCGGCGGCGATGCGCCACACCGACCCGGTCACGAAGGTCACGATTCTGCCGCGCGGGCGGGCGCTCGGCTACACGATGGTCATCCCGATCGAGGACCGCTACTCCGTCACCCGCAACGAGCTGCTCGATCAGCTGACGTACGCGATGGGCGGACGCGTCGCGGAGGAGCTCGTGTTCCACGACCCGACGACGGGAGCGTCCAACGACATCGAGAAGGCGACCGGGATCGCGCGCAAGATGGTCACGGAGTACGGCATGACGACGGACGTCGGTCCCGTGAAGCTCGGCCAGTCGTCCGGCGAGGTCTTCCTCGGCCGCGACATGGGGCACCAGCGCGACTACTCCGAGGAGATCGCCGAGCGCGTCGACTCGCAGGTCCGCGCCCTCATCGAGCAGGCTCACGACGAGGCGTTCCAGGTCATCAACGACAACCGCGACATCCTCGACCGCCTGGCCGGCGAGCTGCTCGAGCACGAGACTCTCGACCACAACCAGCTCGCGGAGATCTTCGCCGACGTGCGCAGGCTCCCCGAGCGTCCGCTGTGGCTCTCGAGCGACCGTCGGCCGGTGAGCGACCGGCCCCCGATCGCGGTGCCGCGACCGAAGGCGCCGATCGCTCCCGACGCGACGGACGGCGGCGTGAGCTCGGACCCGGAGCCCGCTCCCGCCCGTGCTCCGAAGATCAACCCGCGTCCGGCGACGGCCTAGACCCATGGCGGGAGTGGACCGCCGACGGATCGAAGCGGCGGTGACCGAGCTGCTCCTCGCGATCGGGGAGACCCCCGACCGCGAGGGGCTTCGGATGACTCCGCACCGTGTCGCCGACGCCTACGCGGAGTTCTTCGCCGGCGTCGGCGGCGACCCGCTCGAGCACCTGCGGGAGACGATCCCGACGGAGCTCGAGACGGCCGGCGAGACCGTCATCGTTCGTGACATCGCGTTCCGGTCCGTCTGCGAGCACCACCTGCTCCCGTTCACGGGTGTCGCGCACATCGCCTATCTGCCGGGAGACGCCGTCGTGGGGCTCGGCCGACTGCCCCGCGTCGTCGACACGCTCGCGACCCGGCCGCAGGTGCAGGAGCGCCTGACAGAGCAGATCGCCGCGGCCATCGACGAGGGCCTCGCGCCGCGAGGAGTGCTCGTCGTGCTGGACGCGAGCCACCAGTGCGTGACGATGCGGGGGCCCCGCCAGACCGCGTCGACGACCGTCACGATCGCGAGCCGCGGCGAGCTGTCGGCCGGCGACGCGCGTAGCGACGTCCTGGCCCTCATCGGGACGGGCGCCCGGAGCCACGATGGTTGACGCGCACGCCGTCTCGCGCCGACGCGCCACCCGCATCATGGGCGTGCTCAACGTGACGCCGGACTCTTTCAGCGACGGCGGTCGCTTCTTCTCGACGGACGACGCGATCGCGCACGGACGCGAGCTCGTCGCCGCCGGCGCTGACATCGTCGACGTGGGCGGCGAATCGACCCGCCCCGGAGCCACCCGGGTCGCCCTCGACGAGGAACTGCGGCGCATCCTCCCCGTCGTCTCGGCGCTCGCGGCCGACGGCACGGTCGTGTCGATCGACACGATGAACGCGGCGACGGCGCGCGCGGCGGTCGAGGCCGGAGCGTCGATCGTCAACGACGTGTCCGGCGGCCTGGCCGACCCCGAGATGACGCGGTCCGTGGCGTCCGGCGACGCGCTCGTCGTCATCAGCCACTGGCGCGGTCACAGCACCGTCATGGAGGACCGGGCGCACTATGAGGACGTCGTCACGGACGTCGTGCGCGAACTCACAGCGCAGACGAACGCTGCCCTGTCGGCGGGTGTCGACGCGGAGCGGATCGTCGTCGACCCGGGACTGGGCTTCGCGAAGCGGGGTGCGCACAACTGGGCGCTGCTCGCGCGCCTCGATGCGATCGCCGACCTCGGCTTCCCGGTCATGATCGGCGCCTCGCGCAAGAGGTTCCTCGGGGAGCTCGTCGGCGACGCGGGCGCGCCGGAGGACCGCGACCTCCCCACCGCCGTCCTCAGCGCCCTGCTGGCCGAGGAGGTGTGGGCCGTGCGCGTCCACGACGTCGCGGCGACGCGCGTCGCGCTGGATGCGCGCTCCGCGCTCCGCTCCTGACGCGGCGGGAACGCGGCGGCGGGAACGCGGCAGCGGGCTCGTGACCGGAGCCGACGTCGCATTCCACGTCGTGCGCGTCCTCTCGGTAGGGTGATCCTCGACACTTCGTCGCTATCGGACCCCGTACACCGTGGAGAACGCATGAGCACCGCACCCGTCACGTCGACCGCCGTCGCCGTCCGCCCCACTCTCGCCGATCGTCTCGTGCCGCGAACCGCGGTCGCGAACGCGGCTCTCATCGCCGCCGGAGTCGTCGTCGTGTCGCTGCTCGCCCAGGTCGAGGTGCCGATGTGGCCGGTCCCGATCACGGGTCAGACGCTCGGCGTCATGCTCGTCGGCGCGAGCCTCGGCGCCTGGCGCGGCGCCGTGAGCCTGCTCTCCTACCTGGGCGTCGGGCTCCTCGGACTCCCCGTCTTCGCCGGGGCGACGGGCGGCCTCGTCGCGCTCACCAAGCCGTCGTTCGGCTTCATCATCGGGTTCGTCTTCGCCGCCGCCCTCGTCGGCTGGCTCGCCGAGCGCTCGTGGGACCGCCGTCCGGTGCTGTCGCTCGCGGCCTTCGGCCTCGCGAGCCTCGTCCCGTTCATCTTCGGCATCCCCTACATGGGCTTCGTCCTCGGTGCCATGGGCGTCCCGAACGACCTCGGCTCGCTGCTCGCCTTCGGCTTCCTCCCCTTCATCGTCGGCGGCATCGTGAAGTGGCTTGTGGCCGCGTCCGTCATGCCCTCGCTCTGGGCGCTCGTGCGTCGCGTCGACCGCCGTTCGACCGAGTCCTGAGCCCGCGCCGGGCGCACTCCCGGCCGGGCGTGACAGAGTGGTGACGTGGACACCCCGCTCGACACCATCGACCTGATCGGCCTGCGCGTCCTTGCGCACCACGGCGTCTTCGCCCACGAACGCGAGAACGGGCAGACCTTCGTCGTCGACGTCGTCGTCCACCTCGACCTGAGACCCGCAGCGCGCGGAGACGACCTCGCGAGCACCGTGCACTACGGCGAGCTCGCGGAGCGGGTCGTCGCGGCCGTCGCGGACGATCCGGTCGACCTCATCGAGACGGTGGCGGAGCGCGTCGCCGCCGTCGCGCTGTCATGGCCGGCGGTGCAGCTCGTGGAGGTGGCCGTGCACAAGCCGGACGCGCCCATCGAAGCGACGTTCGCCGACGTCGTCGTGCGGATCACGCGCGGCCGGGAGGACGGACGATGACGCCGATCGCCGGTCCGCTCGTCCACGACCCCGTGCGACGGGGCGCCCCCGAGCACCTCGTGCTGGCGATCGGGAGCAACCTCGGCGATCGGGAGGCCGTGCTCACGGAGGCCGTCGCT
>CAKTZW010000289.1 GCA_934636065.1 uncultured Labedella sp. | reverse complement strand
AGCAGGTCTCCGATCCCGATCCACACCTGAGCGCCGTTGACGCGTCGGCCGATCCCCGGCACGAGAGGGAGGAGCAGGAGCACGAAGGCGGCGAACCCGAAGACGTAGGTGTAGCGGAAGAGCACGCGGTGGTTCCGGACCGCGAGGATGACCACGATGGCGGCGATGATCGCGATCGCGCTCCACACGATCTGACGGGTCGAGAACGCCGCCCAGCCCGTGTAGCCCTCGGCGAGGTCGAGACGGTAGATCATCGCGACGCCGATGCCGTTGAGCACGGTCACGACGGGCAGGAGCAGGGGATCCGCCTTCGGCGCGACGTAGCGCAGGCACACGTGGAGGCCGAACACGAGGGCCGCGAGCGTCGCCGTGAGGGAGACGAGCGTCGTGTCGATCGCACCGACGGCGCCCAGTTGGACGAGCAGCACCATGGCGATGTTGACGACGAACGCCAGCACGAGGAGCGCGAGTTCGCGGTTGCGCTCCGTCTGCGGGATGCGCAGGCGGCGCATCGTCTTGATGACGCTCGTGTCGGCGGCGATCTTCGGAGTGGTCACGAGTCGCCTCCCAGACCGGATCGCGCCTTGATCCGCTCGACCGTCTGGCGGATCTCGTCCAGCCCCTCCGGTCCGACCGTCTGGTCGATGCGCTGCCGGTCGTAGACGTTGAGGAGCGACAACGGGATCCCCGTGTCCTCGAACTCGGAGGAGAGCGAGATGGGCCCGACGCTCTGCTGGATGCCCTGGAAGATGACGACGGTGTCCTCGTCGGCTCCGAGGAAGTAGCGCGTCTGGGTCCACGAGTAGGCGCCGACGAGCACGAGCCCGATGGCGAGCACGATCACGAGGACGCCGGCGAGCCACGAGAGTCGACGACGGCGGGCGCGGCGCGCGTCCTCCTCGATGAGCTCCTCGAGGTAGTCCTCGGCGTCGGATTCGAAGTGGGACGGGTTCGCGGGCGACGGCCGCACCGAGTGCAGCATGGCCGGGATGAGCCCGGTGCGCTGCTTCGGCGCCACGTCGCTGAAGGACAACGGCTTCGAGGCCGAGCCCACGATGACGGGCTTGCGCTGCGGACGGCTCTCGCCGATGTCGAGGATGACGGCGGTGACGTTGTCGGGCGCGCCGTGGTCCAGCGTGAGCTTCACGAGGCGATCGCCCGTGGCCTTCGCGGACACCCGCTCCGCGAGGATCTTCTCGATGTCCTCGTCCTCGACGAAGTCCGAGAGTCCGTCGGAGCACAGCAGCCAGCGGTCGCCGGGCTTCGTCGTCATCGCGAAGGTGTCGACCTCCGGAGCCGAGTCGACGTCGCCGAGCACGCGCATGAGGACGGAGCGGCGCGGGTGGACGCGAGCCTCCTCCGGCGTGATGCGGCCGGAGTCCACGAGTCGCTGCACGAAGGTGTGGTCCGTCGTGATCTGGCTGAGCTCGCCGTCGCGGTAGAGGTAGATGCGGGAGTCGCCGATGTGGGCGATGACGATCTGATCGCCCACGATCGAGATCGCGTCGACCGTCGTCCCCATGCCCGTGAGCTCCGGGTGCTCGAACACCGTCTCGGCGAGCTCGCCGTTCGCCGCCGCGATCGCGCTCTGCAGCGCCGACTGCGCCTCCTCGACCGTCGCGTACTCCGTGTCGGCCTTGAGGATGCGCTGGAGGGCGATGGCGCTCGCCACATCGCCGCCCGCGTGACCGCCCATCCCGTCGGCGACCACGAAGAGGTGGTTCCCGATGTACCCGGAATCCTGGTTGTTCGAGCGGACCTTCCCCACGTGGGAGACCGCGGCGCTGTCGGCCGTGTACTCCATCGGGGTCAACCTCGCAGTTCGAACACCGTCTGGCCGACCTTGATCGGAGTGTGCAGGGGGACCTGGGTGGGGGAGCCGATGCGCTTGCCGTCGAGGAAGGTCCCGTTCGTGGAGCCGAGGTCCTGGATCATCCACTCCTCGTTCCACTGCAGCAGTCGCGCGTGGTGGGTGGACGTGTAGTCGTCGCGGAAGACGAGGCTCGAGTCGGGGGAGCGGCCGATCGTGAGGGGGCCGTTTCCGAGGGGGATCTCCTGTCCCTCACGCGGTCCCTGGGTGATGACGAGGCGGCTCGCGTTCGCCGCCGTCGCGAAGCCGCCGCGGGACCGGTTCACGGGCGCCGTCGCGGCCGTCGGCGAGGCGACGGGCGCGGGTCGAGGCGCGGGGGCCGGTGCGGGAGCCGCAGCGGCCGTGCCGGCGGACGCGGGCTTACGGTTCCCGCGGCCGAAGAGGTCGGCGCGCAGCGCGTAGACGACGCCCAGGACGAAGAACCACAGCAGGATGAGGAATCCGAATCGCAGGACGAGGAGGGTGAGTTCACTCACGCGCTGGGCCCCCAGAATCCGTCGTGACGCGCCGTCGCGTCATCCACTCGGCGGATCGGGGCCGTGGGCTCGGCTTGGGCGAGCACGCGGAACACGATGCGTGTGCGGCCGATCTGGATGGAGGAGTCCGGCGCGAGCGCGACCTCGGAGAAGCGCTCGCCGTTCATCGTGGAGCCGTTGGTGGACCCGAGATCACGGGCGGCCGCGCGCTCGCCGTCCCAGAGGATCTCGACGTGCCGGCGGCTCGTGCCGGTGTCGTCGACCGTGATGTCGGCGTCGCGCCCGCGACCGATCACGGTGCGAGCCGTCGTGATGGGGTACCGCTTGCCACCGATGTCGAGCACGGGCGTCCACGCTACCCGGCTCTTCGTGTTGTGGGAATCCACGCGGAGCATCCCGTCGCTCATCGAGGGCTCCGCCTCGAGCGAGATCTGGATGCCGCCGGCGAACTGGTAGCCCTGCGAGGAGGCGTGCTTCTGCACGAGAGCGGTGAGTTCGTCGATCAGAGCGGGGCCGATCGCGGTCATCCGCCGGTGGTCGGTGACCGACATGACGACGCGGAACGAGTTGGGCGCGAGGATGCGCTCACGGCTCACGACGGCGGCCTTCGTGTCCATTTCGCGCTTCAGCGCGCTCGTGATCTCCACCGGCTGCAGCCCGGAACGGAAGGCCTTGGCGAACGCGCCGTTGACGGCGCGCTCCAAGCCCTTCTCGAAGTTGTCCAGAATGCCCACGATGCTCCTCGTGTGGTGTGAAAGCTAACGACATGTTAGTGGGAGGCCCTGGGAATGCCTCCGCAGCCTCCCCCGGTTGCGGTCGGCCGGCCCCGCGGTACTCCTCCGGTCCGTCCGGTCCCTGCGTTCCCCGAAGGGCAGCGCGACCTCGTGTCGGTCCCCTCCGGTCCCTGAGCTTGTCGAAGGGCGGTGACCGTCTCGAAAGCGCGTGACCCTTCGACAGGCTCAGGGACCGTGTGGTCGGGTTGTGCGAGTCCGCTCGCGTGAGCGGGACCCCTCCCGAATGGCCCAGCCCTCCGCGCCGTGCTAATCTCGCTGCGGTGATGCGCGTGCGCGTCACCGCTCGCGCGAGTGGCGGAATTGGCAGACGCGCTGGCTTCAGGTGCCAGTGCCCGCAAGGGCGTGGGGGTTCAAGTCCCCCCTCGCGCACAGAATGCGAACGGCCCGCCCGGGATCTTTCCCCGGGCGGGCCGTTCTCCGCATCCGGGGTCGGGCGCGATCGGCGTCGATGAGCAGGCGAGGCAGCGCGTCGAAAGGTCAGTCCGCGTCGTCCGCGTCGTCGTCGTCATCTGTGTCGTCGTCGTCGTCATCCGCGTCGTCGTCGACGTCGACGGGAGGGGGCGGCGGGACGGGCTGCGGTCGGGTGTTGCCCGGTGCAGGAGAATCCGGTGCCACAGGTTCGACGGTCGGCGTCGAGGAGGGTCGTGGCGGCGACGGGCTCGGGCTCGGCGTCGGGTCGCTCGGCTCCGGCGCGTTCGGCTCGGGCGTCGAGACATCGCCGACGATGGGGCCGTCGTCGACGACGACCGGCGCCTCTCGCTCGGTGTTCATGGCTTGGGCGATCCCGAGGCCACCCACGACGATCGCGGCGACGCTCGCGGCACCGCCCGCGGCGAGCAGAAGGCCTCGTCTGCGCATCCCGGACCTCCGCGTCGTCGGCGTCT
>CAKTZW010000288.1 GCA_934636065.1 uncultured Labedella sp. | reverse complement strand
GTCGCCGCCGACGGTCGCCGAGCGAAGGAGCCCCGATGGAAATCGACCTGACCGACCGCGTCGTCGTCGTCACGGGTGGGGCTCGCGGCATCGGCCGTACCATCGCGGAGAGGTTCGCCGACGACGGCGCCCGTGTCGTCGCGCTCGACCTCGCGGAGCCGGCGATCCCCGGGGCTGACGGCCGGGACATCGTGGGATCGGCGTGCGATGTCACCGACCCCGCGTCGGTCGCCCGCGCCGTGGAGGACATCGTCGCGAGCCATGGCACGATCGACGTCCTCGTGAACAACGCCGGCATCAACGTGACCGGATCCGTCGCCGACCTGTCGTGGGACGACTGGCGGCGGTGCATGGATGTGAACGTCGGCGGCGTCTTCCTCATGAGCCAGGCTGTCGCGCCGATCATGACGAGAGCGGGCCGCGGTCGGATCCTCAACGCCGCCTCGTTCGCGGCGATCGTCCCGAGCGTCGGGAGCGCCGCGTACGCGGCGTCGAAGGCCGCCGTCGTCCAGTTCACGCGGGTCCTCGCGTCCGAGCTCGGGCCCTGGGGCGTCACCGTGAACGCGTACGCGCCGGGCATGGTGCCGACGGCGATGAACGGCTTCGCCGACCTGCCCGCGAGCGAGCAGGACCGGTTGCTCGACACCCTGTCGCTGCGTCGCTGGGAGACCGCGGACGACGTGGCCGACCTGCTCCTCTTCCTCGCGAGCGACCGGGCCTCCTACATCACCGGAACGCTGCTCGACGTCTCCGGAGGGAAGCTGGCGACGCAGTCGCCGTCACGCGCCTACGGGCGCTGAGCGGCCGCCAGCCCTCTGCTTCCGCGACGCACCTCCGCCACCCGCAGCACGACGGTCGCGATGACGAGAAGGGCGGCGGTCGCGACGGCCGCGGCGGCAACGGACGGGGAGGGGTACTCGCCCGTCGTCCGCGACACGGCGACCCAGGCCAGCCCCCACGACAGCGACACCGTCGGTGCGAACCGCCCGCGTCCGACGGCCGCGAGGACGAGGCCCGCCAGCCCCGCCAGGACGAGGACCGCGACGGCCCATCCCTCCGGGGCGATGCCGAGACCGTCGAAGCCGGCGGCCTGGAGTCCGGCCGTGAGATTGGCCGCGGTGGCGACGACGACCCAGCCGAGGTACAGGCCCACCGTCCCGTCGAGCACGATCGATTCGACGACGCCCTGCCCGGGGACGCGGGTGCGCAGGACGCCGACGAACGCGACGAGCAGCGACGCGAGCAGCGCGAGGATGACGAGACAGCTGAGCCACAGCAGACCCGCCTGGACGCTGAGGATCCACGCGGCGTTGAGAAGGAGCGTCGCGACGATCGGGTATCCGAGACGACGGCTTCGGGGACTCGCGGCCTGCACGGGCAGGAGCTGCCAGATGGCGTAGGCGCAGAGTCCCGCATAGATGACCGACCAGATCGAGAAGGCGGGGCCCGCCGGGGCGATCAGAGTCGAATCGGCGCCCAGCGCGCCTCCCGCGGCCTCGGCGATCGGCGTGCCGCCGGCCGCTCCCGACCCGATGAACGAACCGACGATCGCGAGCGCCGCGCTCCCGGCCACGACGACCTGGCGCACTCGGTCCGCGCGTGTGGCGCGCTGCTTGGCCATGATGCCCCGCCAATCGACTAAGAGTTTTGATTACTCTATCGTCTACTCTTCTGGAGCACCGCTCCGTCGACCGCGACGCTCGCGCGTTCTCGACGTCAGCGGGCCGAGCCGTCGCTCTCCGCTCGGGCGGACTCCCGCGACGATCCCGCCTTCCGGAACAGCCGCTCGATCACCCACAGCGCCACCCCGATCGCGAGGAGCACGAGGGCGATGACGTACTGCCCGCCGGGGCGCCCCGAGGTGAAGGGGAAGACGAGGTAGAGACACGTCAGCGCCCCGATGATCGGCAGAGCGACCGGGGTCCGGAAGTGATCGTGATCGACGGGCTGACGCCGCAGCACGAGGACGACGACGTTCACGACGGCGAAGACCGTGAGCAGGAGCAGGGAGGTCGTGCCTCCGAGGAGCGCGACGACCGAGCCCTCCGGGTCGAGGGAGACGAACACGATGAGCCCGAGGGCGAGCGCCGTCGTGAAGAGGATGGCGGCCCACGGCGTGCGCCGCGTGTGCGAGACCTTCGCCAGGAACGTCGGCAGCACCTGCTGCTTGCTCATGCCGTAGAGCAGGCGGCTCGCCATCATCATGTTGATGAGTGCGGTGTTCGCGACGGCGAACATCGAGATGAACGGCAGCAGGTCGTTGATGGGGAAGCCGGGCGCCGCGGTCTGCACCGCGGTGACGAGCGGGGTCTCGCTGCCCACGAGGTCGCCGATCGGCACGAGCGCGACGACGGTGATCGAGACGAGCACATAGACGACGGCGGCGATGCCGAGACCGGTCAGCATCATCTTCGGGAAGATCCGGCTGGGGTCCTTCGTCTCCTCGGCCATGTTGACGGAGTCTTCGAAGCCGACCATCGCGAAGAACGCGAGCGATGTCGCCGTGCTGACCGCGAGCACGACGTTCTTGTCTTCCGCCGTCTCGAACGCGACCACCTGCGACCAGTCGCCGGCGCCGCCCGAGAGCGCCCACATGCCGATGAAGATGACGAGGAGGAGGCCCGAGAGCTCGACGAGCGTCAGGACGACGTTGAGCCACACGCTCTCCGTCACGCCGCGGAGGTTGACGAGCATGATGAGGACGATGAACGCGAGCGCGATGATCATCGTCACGGTGTTGCTCTCCGGGAGCCCGAAGCCGATCGACAGGTTCGCCGCGAACGCTCGCGACGCCGTCGACGCCGAGGTGATGCCCGACGTCATCACGATGAAGCACACGATGAAGGTGAAGAAGTGGATGCCGAACGCCTTGTGCGTGTAGAGGGCCGCCCCCGCCGCCTGCGGGTACTTCGTCACGAGCTCGAGGTAGGAGAACGCCGTCACCGTCGCGACGGCGAAGGCGAGGAGGAACGGCAGCCACGCCGCTCCCCCGACCTCCGCGGCCACCTGCCCGGTGAGCGCATAGATGCCGGTGCCGAGGATGTCGCCGACGATGAAGAGCAGGAGAAGACCCGGGCCGAGCGCCCGCTTCAGCTCCGGCTGGTCGCCGTCGACGGTCTTCACGACTTGAGTCCAGGACGGATCGCTCATCGGGTGCCTCCCTCGGCCGTGCACGGATGTACTTGAGGGGAGACCCTACTCCCCTGCACGCCCGTGCCAACAGGCCGGTGCATGGCGCGAGCCCGGGAGACTCAGGAGGCGCGAGCCGCGGCCCGACGCTCAGGATTGCGGGGACGAATGCCCGTCTCGTTCCAATCCGCACCTAGGCGTAAAGCTCCGGCATCACATTGAGCCCCTTTTCCCGCGGGCTCTCATTCAGTTTTCGGACGGCGTAGGCCGCAACGTTGCCGGTGATCGCCCCCTCGCCAAGGCAATGCTCCACCACTCGTCGACCCTGCGGATGCCGGAGCGCACTGCGGATGGCGACCTCGGAGAGCGTCTTCGGGAATCCTTCGGCTGCAGCGACGATCGTTTGGAGCACACGCGGATCAGCGACCGCGGTCAGGGCTGTCGCGACTCCGAAGAAGATCGCAGCCGCTGTCCGCCTTTGCTTCGAGGTATAGGGAGCCGACGCGATCGCCCGCCCGATGTCCACAAGGAGATCCGCTGCTAGACCGGTGTCCCCGCGATCGATGAATCGGCGAATGAATGTACTCACATCCAGCATCTGACGAGGCTGCGGTCGGGCCGCCACCGACTCCCGAACCGCGAAAGCGAGACGCTTGAGTTCCGACCAGTCGTCCAGGGCGGCTCGGCTGGCAAGGGTCGCTCTTACGGCTGATGCCGCCGCATCCTGGAAAGGGACACCGCCGGAGTCCAGAACCGACCGAAGAAAGGGAAGTGCCTCCGCTGGCGCCACCCGCCGATGTCGAGCCGCGAACTCGATCATCTCGATCAATCGACGTTTCTCGGCCGCGGCTCTACAGGTGCTGAACGCTGCCAGGAGAGAACGCAGATCGGGATCGATCAGC
>CAKTZW010000287.1 GCA_934636065.1 uncultured Labedella sp. | reverse complement strand
GCCCTGCGCGACGAGGCGCCGGACGTCGCACTGCACCTCGTCGGACAGCTGCAGTCGAAGAAGGCACGTCGCGTGGCGCGATACGCCCGCGTGGTCCACTCCGTCGATCGCGACTCGGTGGTCGACGCGCTCGACGGCGCGGACTTGGCCGTATCGTGCTTCCTCCAGGTGGCCCTGAGCTCCGAGGAGCATCGAGGCGGCGCGTCACCCGACGAGGTCGAGCGCCTCGCCGAGCGCGTGCTCGCGTCCCGGAACCTCTCGCTCGCGGGGGTCATGGCCGTCGCGCCCCTCGGGGAGGAACCGCGTCGGGCGTTCGCGCGATTGCGCTCCATCTCCGACCGCGTGCGTTCCCTCGAGCCCGCAGCCGCCGCGATCTCCGCCGGCATGAGCGGTGACTTCGAGGACGCGATCCTCGAGGGCGCGACACACCTGCGAATCGGAACGGCAATCACCGGCAATCGCCCGCCGACACCCTAACCTCGAAGAGGAAGCAACCGCACGACGGAGGTACTGATGTCCAACCCGCTGAAGAAGACGATGGTCTACCTCGGGCTCGCCGACGAGGAGCTCGACTACGACGAGCCGGCCGCCGAGCAGAAGCCCGCTCAGGAGACGGCCCGTCCGCAGCACCAGGCCCCGGAAGTCAAGGCACCGGTGACCCCTCTCCGCAAGGCGCCGGCTCCCGTGCGCCAGCCCGCCCCCAGTGAGCTCAACGAGATCCTCACCGTGCACCCCAAGCAGTACCGGGACGCGCAGGTCATCGCCGAGAGCTTCCGCGACGGCGTTCCCGTCATCATCAACCTCTCCCAGATGAGCGACGTCGACGCGCGCCGCCTCATCGACTTCGCGAGCGGCCTCTCCCAGGGGCTGTACGGGAAGATCGAGCGCGTGACCAACAAGGTCTTCCTGCTGTCGCCGTCGCACGTCTCCATCTCGGGCGACCAGGACGCGCAGCCGGCGGAGTCCGACGCCACCTTCTTCGCTCAGCGCTGAGATCGGGGGTGGGCACGATCATCCCCGTCATCGGGAACATCCTCTACGCCGCCCTGCTCATCTACCTCCTGGCCATGTGGGCGAGGTTCATCCTCGACCTCGTGCGCACGTTCAACAGGTCGTGGCGCCCGTCGGGTCTCGGGCTCGTCGCGGCGGAGGCCGTCTACTCCCTCACTGACCCTCCCATCCGCTTCTTCCGCCGGGTGCTTCCCCCGGTCCGCGTGGGTCGAGCCGCCCTCGACTTCGGGTGGACGCTCACGATGCTCTGTGTGCTCGTCGCGATGATTCTGGTCGGTTTCCTCCGCTGACCCGAGTGGCCCGCTGTATCCTGGAGGCGGCCGCACGCCACGCGGCCCTGCCCGGCGTCGAGCCGCGCCAGGGTTTGCTACCGTTGCACAGTCATTCCGATCGAAACAAGTGAAGGTGGTACGCCATGGCGCTCACGCCCGAAGACGTCGTCAACAAGCAGTTCCAGCAGACCAAGTTCCGCGAGGGCTACGACCAGGACGAGGTCGACGACTTCCTCGATGAGGTCGTCGTCGAGCTGCGCCGCCTGATCCAGGAGAACCAGGACCTGCAGGAGCGACTCGCTCAGGCCGAGTCGGGTGCGCCCGCCTCCGCTCCGGCCGAGCCCGAGCAGGCCCCCGCCCCCGAGCCCGTCGCCGCCGCTCCGGCGCCCGAGCCGGTTCCCGCGCCCGTCCAGTCCACCCCGGTCCCGGACGAGTCCGAGAGCTCCAACAGCCTGCTCGTCCTCGCCCGTCGACTCCACGACGAGCACGTCCGAGAGGGCGCGGAGAAGCGCGACCAGCTCATCGCCGAGGGCAACGCGACCGCCGCCCGCGTCGTCGCGGAGGCCGAGGCGAAGCAGCAGGAGGAGCTCACGAAGCTCAACGAGCAGCGCTCGGTCCTCGAGCGTGAGATCGAGGAGCTCCGTGTCTTCGAGCGCGAGTACCGCGAGCAGCTCAAGAGCTACATCGAGGGTCAGCTGCGCGACCTCGAGAGCGGTGCGGCCGCCTCGACCGGCGGCATCGCCGCCACCGTCGGCGACAACCACTGACGCTTCGGGATTTGACCACTCGATCGACCGGCACAGCCACGCGGCGGACGCTTCTCGTCCTCGCCGTCGTGGCTGTGTCGGCGTTGGCGCTCGATCAGATCACGAAGTATCTCGTCGTCTCGTCGATGGCCGTCGGCGAGCGCATTCCGGTGCTCGGTGAGGCGCTCGTCCTGTTCTCCGTCCGCAATCCCGGCGCGGCGTTCTCGTTCGCCGAGGGCGCGACGTGGATCTTCTCGATCCTCGCCGCAGCGGTCAGCGTCACCATCATCGTGCTGGCGCGGCGCATCAGATCGAAGCTCTGGGCGCTCGTCTTCGGGCTCCTGCTCGGCGGCGTGCTCGGCAACCTCACCGATCGCCTCTTCCGTGAGCCCGGCTTCGGCGTCGGCCACGTGGTCGACTTCATCTCGACGCCGTGGATGCTTCCCGCCATCTACAACGTCGCGGACATCGCGATCGTCGTGAGCATGGGCGTCTTCATCCTGCTCACCATCCTGGGCGTCGGCATCGACGGCACCCGGGGCCGTGCGTCGGACACGGAGGAGGCCGACGCCGTCGCCGCGGAGGACGCGACTCTCGACGGCACCGGTGCCGGCTCGGCCGACGAGCCCGCCGCGGATCCGACCGTCGAACACGGCGGATCGAAGGCCTGACGTGAGCGAATCGCGCTCACTGTTCGTCCCCGACGGGCTCGAGGGGTCCCGCGTCGATGCCGCCCTGGCCAAGATGCTCGGGTTCTCGCGGAGCTTCGCGGCCGAGATCATCGAGGCGGGCGGGGTGACGGTCGACGGGCGGATCGCCGGGAAGTCCGACCGATTGAGTGGGGGCGCGTGGCTCGAGGTGGTGTGGCAGCGGCGAGCCGAGGCGACCATCGTCCCGATCGCTGTCGACGACCTCGGCATCGTGCACGACGATGACGACATCGTCGTCGTCGACAAGCCGGCGGGGGTCGCCGCCCATCCGTCGCTGGGCTGGAACGGGCCGACCGTGCTCGGCGCGCTCGCAGCCGCGGGTTTCCGGATCTCGACGTCCGGAGCGGCGGAACGTGCGGGCGTGGTGCACCGGCTCGACGTGGGGACGAGCGGCCTCATGGTCGTGGCGAAGTCGGAGCGTGCGTACACCGAGCTCAAGCGCGCCTTCCACGACCGCGAGGTCTCGAAGGTGTACCACGCCCTGGTCCAGGGGCATCCCGACCCCTTCGCCGGCACGATCGACGCGCCGATCGGCCGCCACCCGCGGTCCGATTGGAAGTTCGCCGTCACCGCCGCCGGAAAGCCCTCCGTGACGCACTACGAGACGATCGAGGCGTTCCGGAGCGCGACCCTGCTCGAGATCCACCTCGAGACGGGGAGGACCCACCAGATCCGCGTCCACATGGCGGCGCAGCGACACCCGTGCGCGGGGGACCCGCTCTACGGAGCCGACCCCGCCCTGTCGGAGCGGCTCGGACTCACGCGTCAATGGCTCCACGCCGTCCGGCTCGGGTTCGTGCATCCGGGCACGGGGGAGCCCGTCGAGTTCGCCTCCCCCTACCCCGCCGATCTGCGGCACGCCCTCGATGTCGTGGGTTCGGATTAGCCTGAGACCCTTCACGCACTACGTTCGGAGAACCCGTGACCGCCTCTGACTCCTTCGTCCATCTGCACGTCCACAGCGAGTACTCCATGCTCGACGGCGCCGCCCGGGTGAAACCGCTCGTCGAGGCCGCGGTGACGGAGGGCATGCCGGCGGTCGCCATCACCGACCACGGGAATGTGTTCGGTGCATTCGACTTCTGGAAGACCGCGACCGACGCGGGCATCAAGCCCATCATCGGCACCGAGGCCTACCTCACGCCAGGGACACACCGCACCGACCGCACGCGGGTGCGGTGGGGCGACGGCGGGGGAGACGACGTCTCGGGCTCGGGCGCCTACACCCACATGACGCTCCTCGCGGAGAACACCGAGGGCATGCACAATCTGTTCCGGCTCTCGTCGAAGGC
>CAKTZW010000286.1 GCA_934636065.1 uncultured Labedella sp. | reverse complement strand
ATCGAGCCCTCGGTCGTCGACGGCACGGCGACGACCGCCGAGGCGGTGTCGTGCGAGCCAACGGCGGTGACGCCGAGGCCGGCAGGGGCCCCGAGCAGGTCTGCGACCTCGGGCCGGAGGGCCCCGAGGAGGTCGCCGGGGGCGATCAGCGGTGGGAGCAGCGACCTCGGAACGCCGAGGCGCTCGAGCAGGTCGTCGTCCCATGCGCGCGTCCGCGGGTCGAGAAGGCCGGTCGTCGACGCGTTGGTGAGTTCCGTCGCCATCGCGCCCGTGAGCCAGTAGGCGAGCAGATCGGGGATCAGGAGCGCGTGGTCGGCGAGGTCGAGGCGACCGGATCGGCGGTCCGCCGCGAGCTGGAACACCGTGTTGAAGGGGAGGTGCTGGAGACCGGTGCGGGCATAGAGGTCCGCCGGGGGGACGACGGCGTGCACGTCGGGGACCGCCTCCGCGTTCCGCGCGTCGCGATAGTGGTACGGAACTCCGAGGAGGGCCCCGGTCCGGAGCAGCCCGTAGTCGACTGCCCACGAATCGATTCCGATCGACGCGATGTCGGGTTGCTCACGCAGCGCCCCCGTGAGCCCGGCGAGGACCGAGCGGTAGAGGCCGAGGACGTCCCAGTGGAGGCCGACGCCGTCGCCTTCCGTGACCGTCACGGGCTCGTTCGGGAACCGTGCCACGTGGTGCAGGCGCAACTCGTTCGCGCCGACGGTGCCGACGATCACGCGCCCGCTCGTCGCGCCCAGGTCGACGGCGGCGACGCTCCCGACGCCACTCACTCCCATCGCCGTCGCCTAGCGGAGGAACGCCGCGGCCACCCCGGCGTCGACCGGGATGTGCAGCCCGGTCGTGTGCGAGAAGTCCGACGTGCAGATCGCGAACACCGCGTTCGCGACGTTCTCCGGCACGACCTCGCGCTTCAGAATGGTGCGCTGCGCGTAGAACCTACCCAGGTCCTCTTCCTCGATGCCGTAGGTCTTCGCACGGTTCGCACCCCACCCCGATGCGAAGATGCCGGACCCGCGCACCACGCCGTCCGGGTTGATCCCGTTGACCTTCACCCCGTGCTCGCCGAGCTCGGCCGCGAGCAGCCGCACCTGGTGCGCCTGATCGGCCTTCGTCGCGGAGTACGCGATGTTGTTCGGTCCCGCGAAGACGGAGTTCTTCGAGGAGATGTAGACGATGTCGCCGCCGAGTTTCTGATCGATGAGCACCTTCGCTGCGGCGCGGGAGACCAGGAACGAGCCCTTCGCCATCACGTTGTGCTGGAGATCCCAATCGGCGACGGTCGTGTCGAGCAGCGACTTCGACAGCGACAGGCCGGCATTGTTCACGACGAGGTCGAGTCCGCCGAACGCGAGCACGGTCGCATCGATCGTGGCCTGGACGGCGGCCTCATCCGACACGTCCGCAGCGATGCCGACCGCCACGTCGGTCGAGCCGATCTCCGCGGCGGCCGCTTGCGCCTTCTCGAGTGAGAGGTCCGCGATGACGACGCTCGCTCCTTCGGCAGCGAGCCGAGTGGCGATCGCCTTGCCGATGCCGGAGGCCGCCCCCGTCACGAGCGCGACCCGCGTGGCGAGCGGCTTCGGCTTCGGCAGCCGCTGGAGCTTGGCCTCCTCGAGGGCCCAGTACTCGATCGCGAACTTCTCCGCGTCCGAGATGGGGGAGTACGTCGACAGGCCCTCGGCTCCGCGGATCACCCCGATCGCGTTGAGGTAGAACTCGCCGGCCACTCGAGCGGTCTGAGCGTCGCGGCCGTAGCTGAACATGCCGACGCCGGGGACGAGCACGATGAGGGGGTCGGCGCCGCGGATCGCGGGCGACTCGGCCGTCGCGTGGGCGTCGTAGTACGCCTGGTAGTCACGACGGTACTCGGCGTGCAGTTCGTGCAGTCGCGCGATGGTGTCCTCGACGCTCGCATCGGCGGGGAGGTCGACGACGAGCGGCTTCACCTTGGTGCGCAGGAAGTGGTCGGGGCAACTCGTGCCGAGGGCGGCGAGCCGGGGGTGCTCGGCTCGCGAGAGGAACTCGAGCACGCGTTCGTCGTCGGTGAAGCGACCCACCACGGGTGCGTCGGACGAGGCGATGCCGCGGATCGTCGCGGCGAGCGCCGCTGCCTTGGCCCGACGTTCGTCCGCGCCGAGCGGGGCGTAGCCGTCGAGTGCCGGACCGAACGGCTCGGGCTTGGAGTGGGCGGCGATGTACTCGGCGGCGGTCCTGATGATCCAGAGCGAGTTCTCCTCCGCCTCGTCCGAGGTGTCGCCCCATGCGGTGATGCCGTGGCCGCCGAGGATGCACCCGATCGCGTGCGGGTTCTCGGCCTTGATGCGTGCGATGTCGAGGCCGAGCTGGAAGCCGGGGCGACGCCACGGCACCCATGCCACGCGGCCGCCGAAGATCGTCTCCGTGAGTCCCTCGCCGTCGGCCGCCGTCGCGATCGCGATGCCCGAGTCGGGGTGGAGGTGGTCGACGTGCGCCGCATCGACGAGCCCGTGCATGGCGGTGTCGATCGAGGGCGCGGCACCCCCCTTGCCATGGAGCGTGTAGTCGAAGGCCGCGACCATCTCGTCCTCGCGCTCGACACCCGCGTACACGTCCCGGAGTGCCCGCAGTCGGTCGAGGCGCAGGACGGCCAGACCCTTCTCGGTGAGGGTGCCGAGGTCGCCGCCGGAGCCCTTGACCCAGAGGAGTTCCACGTCCTCTCCGGTGACCGGGTCGGTGGCCGTCCCCTTCGCCGACGTGTTCCCGCCGGCGTAGTTGGTGTTGGCCGGGTCGCCGCCGAGACGATTGCTGCGAGCGATGAGCTCCGCTGCCGTCGAGGAGGATGCCGGGGAGGCTGGGGCGTCGTTGCTCATGAAGGGTCCTCGGGATTCGGAGTCGGGAGGCGGAACTGAATCGTTTCACTCACTATAGCGGCGGCCGTCTGTGCGGTGGAGGGCGGCGAGCTGATCCTCGAGGTGGAAGATCTCGGTCAGCTCGAGGAAGCTCTCATCGGGTGGCAGATCGAGGTCGACGAAGAACTCTGCCATCGACGCCTGCCAGCGTGCGTTGACCTCGGTGGCGGCCATCCCGGCCCGGGCGGCCTCGAGGGAGTCCGTCTCCAGGTACCCGATGAGCAGACCGTCGGGACGCAGGAAGAGCGAGTAGTTGCTCCATCCCGTGCTCGCGAGCGCCCTGAGCATGTCGGGCCAGACGGCGGCGTGGCGCTCGACGTACTCGTTCAGCCGCTCGGGCTTCACGTGCAGCTGGAAACAGACGCGGTTCATGTCGATGTCGGGTTCTCTCGAGACGCGGAGGAGCGGAGAAGAGGGCGGTCCCGGCGAGCGTGTCGCCGGGACCGCCCGGGGGTGTGCCGACCTAGAAGTCGAACTCGCCGATGTTGTCGGCGTCGAAGACGAACGGGTCGCCGAGCAGGACGGTCGCGTCCGCGCCGACCTCGAACTCTCCGAGCTCGCCGGCCTCGAAGGTGTCGCCCTCCTCGCCGGTGATCTCGCCGTCGATGAGCGCCTTGGCGGCGTAGGCCGCGAGGTAGCCGAGATCCCCCGGGTTCCAGAGGGCGAACGCCGTCACTGTGCCGTCCTCCACGTACTCGCGCATCTGGTTGGGCGTGCCGAGACCGGTGAGCGCGACCTCGCCCTTGAAGTCCGAGGTCGAGAGGTACCGAGCCGCGGCGGCGATGCCGACCGTCGTGGGCGAGATGATGCCCTTGAGGTTCGGATGGGTCTGCAGAAGCGCGGCCGTCTTGTCGAACGAGGTCTGGTCGTCGTCGTCGCCGTACACGGTGTCGACGAGGGTCACGTTCGGGTGGTTCGCCTCGAGCTCCTCCTCCATGAGCTCGATCCACGCGTTCTGGTTCGTCGCGTTGGCGGAGGCGGAGAGGATGGCCACCTCGCCCTCGTCGCCGATCTGCTCGGTGATGAGATCCACCTGGGCCTTCGCGATGCCCTCGGCCGTCGCCTGGTTGATGTACAGGTCGCGGCAGTCGGGGTTCGTGTCCGAGTCGAAGGTCACGACCTTCGTGCCCGCGTCGCGTGCCTCGTTC
>CAKTZW010000285.1 GCA_934636065.1 uncultured Labedella sp. | reverse complement strand
TGTCCTCGATGAGGTAGTCGTGCCGCGCACGACGATTGGTGGCGACCACCTTCTCGCCTTTTTCTCTCGGCATGACTCACTCCTCGTCGTCCGCGCGCCCTCGCTGAGGGCAGCCCCCCAGTCTACCCGGAGAACAACACCGACGCCCGACCGGGTGCCCGCAGGCGGGGCGGAGGGGGCGTCAGATCCGCAGGTAGCGCTTGATCGCGAAGTTCGCCGACAGCGCGGCGAGGACCATCCCGAGCGCCAGCAGGACCGGGACGACGATCGCGGCGTCGCCCACGTTGACGAAGCTGATGAAGAGCATCCGGGGTGCGAGGTAGCCCGAGACGAAGAAGTGGACGAGCGCCACGATCGCGCCGGCGGCGAGGATCGACCCGATGAGCGCCGCGAAGACGCCCTCGAGGACGAACGGCGTCTGGATGAACCGGTTCGACGCGCCGACGAGCCGCATGATGCCGAGTTCCTTCCGGCGGGAGTACGCGGACAGGCGGATCGTCGTGGCGATGAGGAGCACCGCGGCGACGAGCATGAGTCCGGCGATGCCGATCGCTGAGTAGCTCGCGATGTTCAGCACCGAGAAGATCTGGTCGAGGTACTGGCGCTGGTCCGTCACGGTCTCGACGCCGGCCACTCCGGAGAACGCCTCGCTGATGACCGCGGACTGGGACGGGTCGACGAGGTTCACCCAGTAGGCCTGGGGAAGCTGCTCCGGTGTCACGAGGTCGGCGAGGTCGTTGCCCTCGAACTGCTGCTGGAAGTTCTCGTACGCCTGCTCGTTGTCCTCGAAGTAGGACTCCTGGATGTACGGGGCGAGCGTGTCGGAGTCGAGCTGCTCCCCCACCGCGGCGATCTGCTCCTCCGTCGCCGCTCCCTGCGCACACGACTCCGCGACCGAGTCGTCGGTGCAGAGGTAGACGGCCACCTGGGCGCGGTCGTACCAGTAGTTCTTCATCTGGCCGACCTGCATCTGCATGAGCACCGCCGCGCCCACGAAGGTGAGCGAGATGAACGTCACGAGCACGACGGAGATCACCATCGAGACGTTCCGGCGGAGCCCGTTGAGGGCCTCCGACCACACGAGTGCGAATCTCACTTCGTCGGCCCCACGTTCTGCTCGGAGTCCTCGTCGCGCGGACGGCCGGCGCGCAGTCCCAGCCGCTCCGCCAACGAGAGATGCTCTGGGGTGTCGTCGGGCAGGGGTCCGGGGACGAGAGGCAGCCCGATGATCGGCTGGCTCTGCGTGAGCGGCTGCGCCGGCCGCTCGGGGTGGGACGTCGCGTCCTCGGCGGCGTCGATTCCCGACCCGCCCTCGTCCGCGGCGCGCGGCGCGGTGGTCTCCGTCGACCGCGCCTCTGAGGGCTCGGCGCGCGATGTCGCGGCCGGTTCGACGTCGCGAGTGGACGCGTGGTCCCGCTCGCCGGAGAGCACCGCGTCCTCGCGCACCGAGGAGCTCTCGGCGCCGCGGTCGCTCGCCACGGTCGCGACCTCGCGCACGGGCGAGGCCGCGTCGGCGCCCGCGCGGCGGGCCGCGACGACGGAGTGCGTCGAGGGCGTCTCGCGAGCGGCCTCCTCGACAGCACGCTTGGCGCGCTCGGCCTCGACGCCGCGCTCCTTGCGCGGTCCGAGCTCCGGGATGACGGCCGTGTTCCCGTAGCCGCCGTGGGTCTCGTCGCGCACGATCGCGCCGTCGACGAGCTCGATCACGCGGCGCTGCATCTTGTCGACGATCGCGGCCTCGTGCGTCGCCATGACGACGGTCGTGCCGTTCGCGTTGATCCGCTCGAGCAGCTGCATGATGCCGGCGCTCGTCGCCGGGTCGAGGTTTCCCGTCGGCTCGTCGGCCAGGAGGATCTGGGGCTTGTTGACGATCGCCCGCGCGATCGCGACGCGCTGCTGCTCCCCGCCGGAGAGCTCGTGCGGCATGCGCTGCGACTTGTTCTCGAGACCGACCATCTTGAGGACGTCGGGGACAGCCTCCTGCACGAAGCCGCGCGACTTCCCGATGACCTGCAGCGTGAAGGCGACGTTCTGGAAGACGGTCTTGTTGGGCAGCAGGCGGAAGTCCTGGAAGACGACGCCGAGGTTCCGACGGAAGTACGGGATCTTCCGGTTGGAGATCGACGAGACGTTGTGGCCCAGCACGTGGACCGTTCCGGCGGAGGGCTTCTCCTCCTTGAGCACGAGGCGGAGGCAGCTCGACTTCCCGGAGCCCGAGGCACCGACGAGGAACACGAACTCCCCACGCCCCACCTCGAAGTCGACGGCGTTGAGCGCGGGTTTCGTCGTACCCGGATATTTCTTGGTGACCTGGTCGAAACGAATCATGGCGAGTCGAGCCTAGGCACGGTTTCGCGGGAACCCGGCAGGACTCGCCGCGGGCGCCCGGCCGGCGGACCACCCGCGATCCCGCGCGACGGTCGGATCAAGCGCCCGTCCGCGACCTCAGGCGCCGTCGATGTCCTTCATGGACCGCCACCGGATCCCCGCCGCGATGAAGCCGTCGAGGTCGCCGTCGAAGACGTTCTGCGGGTTGCCGGACTCGAAGTTCGTGCGCAGGTCCTTCACCATCTGGTACGGCGCGAGGACGTAGCTGCGCATCTGGTCGCCCCAGCTCGCCGTGATGTTGCCGGCAAGCTCCTTCTTGGTGGCCGCCTCCTGCTCGCGCTGCAGGATGAGCAGGCGCGACTGGAGGACGCGCATGGCGGCGGCGCGATTCTGGATCTGGCTCTTCTCGTTCTGCATCGACACGACGATGCCCGTCGGGATGTGCGTGAGGCGGACAGCGGAGTCGGTCGTGTTCACCGACTGCCCACCAGGGCCCGACGAACGGAAGACGTCGACGCGGATGTCGTTCTCCGGGATGTCGACGACGACCGCCTCCTCGAGAAGCGGGATCACCTCGACGGCGGCAAAGCTGGTCTGGCGCTTCCCGGCCGAGTTGAACGGGCTCATCCGCACGAGGCGGTGGGTGCCCGCCTCGACGCTCAGCGTGCCGAAGGCGTAGGGCGCGTCGACCTCGAAGGTGGCCGACTTGATGCCGGCCTCCTCGGCGTAGCTCGTGTCGAGGACTTTCGCCGAGTAGCCGTGCTGCTCGGCCCAGCGCAGGTACATGCGCAGGAGCATCTCGGCGAAGTCCGCGGCGTCCACCCCGCCGGCGCCGGCGCGGATGGTCACGACGGCGGGCTTCGGGTCGTACTCGCCGCTCAGGAGCGTCTGCACCTCGAGTTCACCGATCGCCGCGCGCACGGATTCGAGCTCGGAGCGCGCCTCGGCAGCCGAGTCCTCGTCCTCCTCGGCGTTCGCGAGCTCCACGAGGATCTCGATGTCGTCGAGACGCCGTTCGATGCTCGTGATGCGCGCGAGCTCAGACTGCCGGTGGCTGAGGGCGCTCGTGACCTTCTGGGCGTTCTCGGTGTCGTCCCAGAGGTCCGGCGCGCCCGCCTGCTCGCTCAACGCGGCGATGTCCGCCGTGATGCGGTCGACGTCGACCACGGTCTTGATGTCGGCGAAGGTGGCGCGCAGCGCCTGGATGTCGGCGCTCAGATCCAAAGGAAACATAACCGTGCAAGCCTACAGTGGCGCGGTGACCGGCTGTCGCGGTGGGTATCGTTGACTCCCTGATGACGGCTCCCGGTCCCGCGTTCTCCTTCCGCTCCGTCGCCCTGTCGGCTCTCCTCCCCACCTTCGTGTTCTCGATCGGGCAGGGCGCGATCATCCCGATGATCCCCGTGATCGCGTCGAGCCTCGGAGCGGGTCTCGCGTTCGCGGGCTTCCTCGGCGGTCTGTTCATGATGGGCGAGCTCCTCGGAGACGTCCCCGCCGGTTCGCTCGTCGCGCGCTTCGGCGAGCGCACCGCGATGATCGGTGCCGCGATCGTGTGCCTCGTCGGTCTGGCGGTGTGCCTGCTCGTCCCGACGACGATCGGGCTCGCCGTCGGCATCGTGCTGAGCGGACTCTCGACCTCGGTCTTCGCTCTCGCCCGGCACGCATTCATGACCTCGTACGTGCCCCTGCAGTACCGGGCCCGGGCGCTGTCAACGCTCGGC
>CAKTZW010000284.1 GCA_934636065.1 uncultured Labedella sp. | reverse complement strand
GCCCAGCTGTTCGATGATAACGCCGGCAAGCCGCTCGTGGATCTCCGCCAGCATCGGCTCCAGCTTGGTGACGTTGAACCGGGCTCCCTGGGTGCGATCGACGCCGAAGTGTCGACCCGACACCTTCCCGCCGAACGTGAACGGGGCCGCTCGCTTCGTCGAGCGGCTCGCCGCCGGCCTCGTGAAGCGCGGCCACAACGTCCACATCGTCGCGCCCGCCGCCTCCCGGAAGCACGGGACGTGGCAGGAGACGCACGACGGTGCGACCATGACGGTGCACAGGCTCTTCAGCATCCGGTGGCTCCCGCACGACTGGCTCCGGTTCGCCCTGCCCATCGTCATCCAGCGCCACGCCGCGCGCATCCTCGACGAGGTCAAGCCGGACGTCGTGCACTCGAACTCGCACCTGATCGTCGGCCGCGGACTCAGCGTCCAGGCCGCTAAGCGGGGCATCCGGGTCGTCGCGACGAACCACATCATGCCGGAGAACATGATCGAGTTCACGGTCGTCCCGAAGTGGACGCGAGGCGCCCTCCTCCGTTGGGCCTGGGGCCAGACGAAGAACATCCTGAGTCTCGCGGAGTCCGTCACCACCCCGACCCGCCGCGCCGCCGACTTCCTCGAGAAGAACACCGGCCTCACGGGCGTCCATCCGATCTCGTGCGGCATCGACGCAGACCTCTACGCGCCGAGCTTCGAGCCGCGCACGGAGAACCGCATCCTCTTCGTGGGACGCGTGACGGGCGAGAAGCAGATCGACGTGCTCATCGGGGCCCTCGGACGGCTCCCGCAGCATCTCGACGCGAAGCTCACCATCGTTGGAGGCGGCGATCAGAAGCGCAACCTCGAACTGCTCTCCGAACAGCTCGGGCTCGCCGACCGCGTGACCTTCAGCGGCTACGTCACCGAGGAGGAGCTGCGCGCGAGCTACACGCGCGCCACCGTCTTCGCCATGCCCTCGATCGCCGAGTTGCAGTCGATCGCAACGATGGAGGCGATGGCATCGGGGCTGCCGGTCGTCGCCGCCGACGCCATGGCGCTCCCGCACCTCGTGCACGACGGCGACAACGGTTACCTCTTCACCCCGGGCGACGTCGACGAGATGGCCGCCCGGCTCACGGACGTCCTCGAAGCCGACCCCGAGCACCTCGACGCGATGAAGAACGAGTCGCTGCGCCTCATCCAGGCCCACGACATCAATCGCACGCTGTCGACCTTCGAGAGCCTCTATCGCGGTCGCACGGTCACCGACCCCGTCTCGGACGTGCAGCCGGAGCAGGCCAGGGACGACGCCTGATACCGGGCGCTCGTCGGTGTGCCGCTCAGCTCGCGCCGACCCTCCGGTCTCGGGCGGGCTCCTCTAGACTGCATGCGGGGCGGTCGCCAAGTTGGTTAAGGCTCGGTGCTCATAACACCGTCATGCGTGGGTTCGAGTCCCACCCGCCCTACGGAACGGTGCCGCGCCGGACAGCCCCCGGCGTCACGCCGGCGATGCGGCCCCCATCGGCCGGATCGATTACGTCCGCATCCAGCGGGTGGAGAACCGGATTGGGCGCGCGCCACCCCCGGCGATGCTCCAGCCGACCCCGGTAACATCGCCGTGTGACGAGCCCGGGATGGGTGTCAGCAGGGACCGTTATGGTGAGGGACCGCCCGTTGCACCTCTCGAGGACGGGACGGTCGGCGCCGGGACGTTCGCACGTCGGCCGGTGCAAGCAGTGTGTGAGACGTGAGCAAGAGGGATGACGATGACCGATCAGTACCAGAACCCGTCGGACCGGAACGACCCGAACCGGACGAGCGGCGCTCCCCTCGGGGGTGTCCCCCCGCAGGAGTCCGGCAACGGATCGAGCGGTCAGCAGCCCTCCGGGCAGCCGGGCGAGTACGCGCAACCGACGTCCGCGGTTCCGCAGGGTCAGTTCGGACAGCCGGGCGAGTATCAGGATCCGGGCGCACGGACGCCGGACCCGATCCCGACGCAGGGACAGCCGGGCGAGTACGCGGCCGGCCCGTACGGAGACGGTCAGGGCTCGAACGGGCAATTCGCTGTCGGCCAGCGGCCAACGGACCAGTACGCGACCGGTCAGTACGCGACGGGACAGCACGGAACCGGACAGTTCGGAACCGGACAGTACGCAACCGGACAGCACGGAACCGGACAGTACCGTGACGCGGAACAGGGCTCGAACCAGTACACCGGCCCGTTCGCGGCTCTGAACGACGGCGCCGTCCCGGCTCCGTCGGCGCCCGAGCGGGCGCCGCGACCGCGCACCGACGAGAACGGCGAGCCCTACGGCGTCGGGCCGTTCACGCTCCGCGAGGTCATCGTCGCGGGGCTGGCGCTGCTCCTGCTGATCGCGTCGTTCCTGCCTCTCATCGGCGGGGAGTACGCGGAGTTCGTCGGCTACTCGAACCTCTGGGGACCGGTCCCGTGGCTCGTGATCCCGGGCGCCCTCGTCTTCGTCGCCGCCGCGGCCCTCGTGGTGCTGCGGCGACTCGTCCCGCGCAGGGCGTGGCGCGTCGGATCCCTCTCCGTCGACCAGTTCGCGTCGGCCGCCGCCATCACCACGGCGGGCTTCCATCTCGGCGCGATCCTGCTCATGCTGGGACTCGGCGTCTGGTTCGGCGGACTCAATGACGGGTTCGCGCCGGGCGCCGGACCCATCCTCGGACTCATCGTGTCCCTCGCCGCGATCGCGGTGACGACTCTCGCCGTCTTCATCCCGCCGCTCGCCGTCGACTTCAGGGACCGCCCGGAGTCGCCGGCGCACCGACTCGCTCGCGCCGCGAAGCCGGTGCCGCAACGCCCCCGCCCCGAACCGGAGCAGCAGCAGTGGAACCAGGCGCAGCCGACCGGCCCGCAGCCCGCGCAGGAGGCCGCCTGGCCGGGCGCCGTCGCCGCCGACCCGAGCACGACGCCGACCGAGCAGTGGAATCAGGCGGGAGCTGCCGACCCGTGGCCGGGCGCCGTCACCCCGACGCCCACCCCGGCACCGGAGCCCGCCCCGCACGACGCCGGCGTGACGCCGGCCACGCCCGCCCATTCCGTCGCCTTCGACGAGCCGGCGCCCGCCGCGGCTCCCGTCGCGTCGGAGCCCGAGCCCGCGTTCACGAACGAGCCGTCGGCCACGCCGGCGGCCCAGGAGGATCGGGCGCCCGAGACCGCGCTCGCACCCGAGCAGTCCCTCGCACCCGAGCAGTCCCTCGCACCCGAGCAGTCCCTCGCACCCGAGCAGTCCCTCGCACCCGAGCCGCAGCCCGAGCCCGAGCCCGAGCCCGCGCTCTTCGCGCCGTACTGGGTGCTCGCCCCGGAGCCGCGCGCGGTCGTGGACATGACGACGGGCGCACCGGTGTTCGAGGTGGGGCCGACCGCGTGGTCGCTCGCCGTCGGGGAGCACGAGGGCGCGCTCGTCATCCGCGCCGACGACGGCCGCGTCGGCCTGCTGCGCGCGACGGACGGGCTGACCCGCGGGTGACCCCGACCCGGTGAACGGTCGGACGGGGCGCGGTCGCGCGGCCGGTAGGCTGGAGGGGACATGATCCAGTCCATCGACCTCCGCGGCCGTGCTCGCGACCGTCAGTCCTTTCGTCGCCTGATCCCGCGCCCCGTCGTCGACGTCGAGGTCGCGAGCGCCGCAGCGCGCGAGCTCATCGCGGCCGTCGCGGAGCGGGGCGAGGACGCGCTCCAGGAGCAGTCCGAACGCTTCGACGGCGTGCGTCCCGTCGCCGTCCGTGTCGCCGCCGACGAGAGCGCCGCGGCCGTGGCGACGCTGAGCGACGACGTCCGCGCCGCCCTCGAGGAGGCCATCGCGCGCGTCCGTGCAGCGTCGGCGGCGCAGGTGCCCGCTCCCACCCGGACGGATTTCGGCGGGGGAGCGGTCGTCGAGCAGCGGTGGCATCCCGTCGAACGGGTCGGGCTCTACGTTCCGGGCGGCAAGGCGGTCTATCCCTCGAGCGTCGTCATGAACGTCGTGCCGGCGCAGGTCGCAGGAGTGCGGTCGATCGCCCTCGCTTCACCGGCGCAGAAGGAATTCGGCGGCGGCGTGCATCCCACG
>CAKTZW010000283.1 GCA_934636065.1 uncultured Labedella sp. | reverse complement strand
GAGTCGGTCGTCGGGTCACCGTGCGGCGGTCACCAGGGGTTTAGTCACCAGGGCCGGGTCACCAGGGGTCGGGCGTCGGGTCGATGGTCCCGCGAGACGCGACGGTCGCGACCATCCGCTCGAGGGCGAACACCGGGTCGCGTCCCGCGCCCTTCACGTTCGCGTCGGCCTCCGCGATGGCCCGGATGACGGTCCCGAGGCCCGCGTCCGTCCACCCCGACAGGTCGCGTCGGGCACGATCGATCTGCCAGGGCGCGAGGCCGAGGGACGAGGCCGACGCTCCCCTGCTCGCACTCACCTTCGCCATCGTGCGCACCTTCATGGCGAAGGCGGCGACCATCGGAACGGGGTCGGCGCCCGAGTCGAGGGCGTGGCGCAGC
Organism: uncultured Labedella sp.; assembly: GCA_934636065.1. Lineage (GTDB taxonomy): Bacteria > Actinomycetota > Actinomycetes > Actinomycetales > Microbacteriaceae > Labedella. The sequence continues at coordinate 3,690 of CAKTZW010000283.1, read as the reverse complement.
GCGACGAGCGCCTCCCCCGCTCGACCGGCGATGGCCGCGTCGGCGACGGTGAAGGCCGACGTCTCGACACGACCGGCGTAGTAGCGCGTGACGGTGTCCTCGGTGATGTCGCCCTCGATGTCGGCGATGAGCTGCTGACACGCCGCCGCGAGCTCGGCCACGTCGTCCGAGAACGCGGCGACCACCTGCCGCAGCGCGCCCGGTGCGATCCGGCGGCCGGCGACGCGGAACTCCCGCGACGCGAAGTCCATCTTCTCCGCGTCCTTCTTGAGGTCGGCACACACGACCTCGACCGCGATGCCGGCGGCGGCACGCACGGCGTCGAGGAGCTTCTTGCCGCGCATCCCGCCGCCGTGGCGCAGCAGGACCGTCGCACCCTCCGCCGGCTGCGCGAGATAGGCGATAGCGTCCTCGATGAAGGCGTCGGAGCACTTCTCCACGTTCGACACCCGGACGAGGCGGGGCTCGCCGAAGAGCGACGGGCTCGCGAGCGAGAGGAGTTCGCCCGAGGTGTAGGCGTCGGCCTCGACGTCCGACACCTCGAGGCTCGGGTCTTCCGCGCGGAGGAAGTCGCGATAGCCCGCGGTCGCACGGGACGCGAGGAACTCCTGCGTGCCCGAGATGAGGACCACGGGAGCCGGGCGCACGTCGTGCCACTCGAGCTGCGGGATCGCGACCTTGGCTGCGGACTTCGATGCCCCTGCTCGCGATGCGCGCCGCTCCGCCATGCGTCCTCCTTCGACTGCCTCCAGTCTAGGTCGGGGCACCGACGCCGGTCGCTTCGGGGCGCGGGCGGCCCTGCGGCGGCGACCGGTGTCACCCGGGCGACGGCGCGGGCCCGGCCGACCACGTCGAGAGCGCGCCGTCACGGACGGTCACGAGGGTGGTGCCGGCGAGGTCGGTCCGGGCGACGGCCGTTCCTGCCTGCTCGAGCAGCGCGAGGGCCGTGCGCGTCGGGTGTCCGTAGTCGTTGTCCGCCCCGGCGGACACGAGGGCGAGTCGCGCATGGATCCGTTCGTAGAGCGCCGGATACTGATCGGCGGAGCCGTGGTGGGCGACTTTGACGATCGCGTAGTCGCGCCCGACCCGCCCGTCGGCGAGCAAGGCGAGCTCCGAGTCGGCGCCGAGGTCGCCGAGCAGGATCGCGTCGACGCCGCCGCCGAACTCGATCACGACGCTCCCGTCGTTGCCGGTCCACCGGGGTTCGTCGGGCGGCGGCCAGAGGGCCTCCCACGGGATCCGGCCGAGAGCGCCGGTGCGCCCCGCCGTGGTCGGCGAGAGCCGGGCGCCGCCCGCTTCGAGGTCTGTCAGGACGCTCGCGTCGGCCGGGTCGGTGAGGGGCTGATGCAGCACCTCCGTGGTCCGTCCGATCACCGCCGCCACTCCCCCGACGTGATCGAGGTCGAAGTGCGTCAGGACGAGCAGCTCGATCCGGTCGACGCCGAGGTCGGCGAGGCAGTCCTCCAGGGCGGCGGGTTCGGGGCCGGTGTCGACGAGCGCGACCGCATCCCCGTCGCGCACGAGCACGGCATCGCCCTGCCCGACGTCGCACATCGCGACGGTCCAGTCGGGAGGACGACTCCATACCTCGCCCAGCCGGGTGCCGCCGACGACAGCGAGGTGACCGCCGACCCCGACCACGAGGACGATGGCCGCGGCACGACGGACCGACGGGATTCGCGCCCCCACGAGCAGAGCGACGCCGCCGAGGACGACGAGCCATGCGACGACACCCGCGGCCCCGGGCGGCCCGGGCAGCCGATCGATCGGCGCGGCGTCGACGGCAGCCGCGACTCCCGCGATCCACTGCGCCGGCAGCCAGGCGAGAGCGGCGACCCCGGTCGCCAGGACCGGCACGACCGGCAGCACTAGGCACGCGACCATTCCGAGCACTGTCGCGATCGGGGCGGCGGGGGCCGCGAGCATGTTGGCCGGAACCGCCCAGACGGGGACCGAGGGATCGAGCAGCACGATCACAGGCTGACACGCGAGCTGTGCCGCGAGGGGAAGCGCGAGGGCGAGGGCGATCGGAGAGGGCAGTACCCGTTCGAGCGCGCGGGAGAGCGGTCCGGCGAGCAGAAGGAGACCCGCGGTCGCCGCCGCCGACAGGGCGAGGCCGAAGGAGCGCGACAGCCAGGGGTCGCCCATGAGGACGAGCACCACGGCGAGGCCGAGCACGGGCACACCCGCCGACGGCCGCCCGACGGCGAGGGCCACGAGGACGATGGTCGCCATCGTCGCCGCCCGGATGACGCTCGGCTCGGGTGTCACGAGCACGACGAAACCCGCGAGGGCGACGAGGGCCGATGCGACGCGGAGCCAACGCGGGGCGGCCAGCAGAGCGAGCAACCCGAAGACCGCTCCGACGACGATCGCGCAGTTCGCTCCCGAGACGGCGGTGAGATGGCTGAGAGAGGCCGTCGTCATGCGCGCGTCGAGGGCCTCGCCCACGAGGGAGGTGTCGCCGACGGCGAGTCCCGGGAGCAGGCGCCCGCCGTCACCGGGGAGATCGCGCGCCAGCTCCGCGAACCGCTCCCGCAGCGTGCCGGCCGGATCCGGCCCGTGTTCGGCGGCCCGCCACCGGGCCTCGCCGACGGCGCGGACGACGAAAGCGGCGCGCTCGCCTGCCCGTCCCTCGTCGACGCGGACGGTCAGGCGGCCCGTCGACCCGGCTCCCGCCGTCCGCGGGGGTGCCTCGACGAAGAGGACGGCGGGTGTCGACAGCCCCTCGGTACGCGCCTCGCTCGTGGACACGTCGCGGATCGTCACGTCTGCGACGACGCGTCCGCCGGGGCCGGGAAGCGGGGTCGGCCGCTCCTCGAGCTCGAGGCCGACCGCGACGACGCCACCTTCAGCGACAATGCGTTCGAGTGCGGCCGGCCGGCGCTCGGGCGTGGACGCCACCGTCGCGGCCATGACGGCACACGCGAGGGCTGCGCACACGGCGAGCGTCGCAACGACGCCTCCCGAGGCCCCCTGCCGGGCCCTCGGAACGAACAGGGCGCCGCCGAGCAGGAGCGCCACGACGGCCACGGCGACCGGGACCCAGAGCGGGACGGCGCGCACCTGGGTGCACGCGAGCGCCGTGGCCCACGCCACGACCGCCGGAATCGCCAGCCGGAGGTCGGTCATACCGTCACGAGTCCGTCGAGACCCGCGAGGATCGCGTCGCCGATGCCCGGGACGTCGAGCAGCTCGTCCACGAGACGGAAGGGACCGTTCTCGTCGCGCCAGGCGATGATCCGCTCAGCGAGCGCCGGTCCGATCCGTGGCAGCGACTCGAGCTGCTCCGCCGTGGCGGAGTTGAGGCAGAGCGGTGCGCCGGGCGCCCCAGCCCCCGACCCGGTCTCGGCCCCCGCACCCGTGCCGCCGGAGGCCGGAGGCGACTGCCCAGCCTCCATCACGAGGATCTGCTCGCCGTCCGAGACGGTTCGCGCGAGGTTGACGGACGCCGGGTCCGCCTTCTCGCCGAACCCGCCGGCCGCGGCGACGGCGTCGACGACACGTGCCCCGGGTGCGAGCGTGTAGAGGCCGGGGGCGACCACGGCGCCGAGCACGTGGATGTACAGCTCGGAGTCGGCGCCGGTCGCGGGGCCGGATGGATTCGACGGTCGCGCCGAATCCTCGACAGGCGCGGCGGGGATCGTCGTACCGCCCGTGCCGGCGGCGGAACGGATGGCTGACCCGATG
>CAKTZW010000282.1 GCA_934636065.1 uncultured Labedella sp. | reverse complement strand
GCGATGACCTCGTCGAGGGTGGGGCCGTACGCGCGCATGAGCGCGGACAACTGGGCTCGGCGCTCGTTGACGATCTCGAGCTCGCGAGCTCCGTCGGCGTCGACCTCGGCGAGGTAGCTCGAGAGCTCCGCCGCGACGTCGGCCGCGAGGTAGCCGATGTTCGCGAGCTGCTCGCCGATCGCCGCGAGCGTCGGATCCGAACCGCTCACGTCGTCGACGAGACGGCGCGCCGATCCGACGAGTCCCACGACGTCGATGCCGTCGGGCTCCTCGGCCGAGAGGGCCTCGCGCGCGCCGGCCGCGGCGAGCCGCAGCGCCTCGAGGTTGCCGAGGCGGTTCGCCCGCACCGCGAGCTCCTCGTCCTCCCCCGGCTGGGGCGCCGCCACCTCGATCTCGGCGATGGTCTCCCGCAGGCTCGCCGCCTCGGCCGCTCGAGCGTCGCGATCGTTCGTGATGGTCTCGAGCTCCGCCCGGTTGGCGCGCCAGCGCGCGAAGGCGTGCGCGTAGTCGACCAGCAGGTCCGCGACGTCGGCTCCCGCGAATCGGTCGAGCGCCTCGCGCTGGGCCGTCGCGGACTTCAGCCGCAGTTGCTCCGACTGGCCGTGCACGACCACGAGTCGCTCGCCGAGCTCGGTGAGGATGCCGATGGGCGCGGCCCGCCCGCCGACCGTGGCGCGGCTGCGTCCCTCCGCGGAGACGGAGCGACCGAGGGTGAGCTCGGCGCGGCCCTCCCCGAAGGGATCGACGTCGCCTCCGGCCTCTCGGACGCGCTCGGTGACGGGACCGCTCTCCGGCACCACCCAGCGGCCGTCGACGCTCGCGCGCTCCTGCCCTGAGCGCACGGTGCCGCTGTCGGCCCGACCTCCGAGCAGGAGACCGAGCGCGGTGACGACCATCGTCTTCCCCGCGCCCGTCTCGCCGGTGATGGCTGTGAAGCCGGGACCGAGCGGCAACGTCGCTTCCGCGATGACGCCGAGGTCACGGATCTCGATCTCCTCAATCACGACCGTTCGGCCCCCTCCAGCCCTCGACCGGCAGATGGAACTTGCGCACGAGGCGGTCCGTGAACGGCCCCTGGTGGAGTCGCGCTAGCCGCACCGGTACGTCCGACCGTCGGAAGACGACGCGGGCGCCGGGAGGCAGCTCGTGCGCTCGACGACCGTCCGCCCACAGCACGCCGGAGCCCTGGTTCCGCGCGATGACCTCGACGGCGAGGGAGGACTCGGGGCCGACGACGAGCGGACGGGCGAACAGGGCGTGCGCGCTCAGCGGCACGAGCGTGATCGCCTCGACCGTCGGCCAGACGATCGGACCGCCGGCGGAGAAGTTGTAGGCCGTTGACCCGGTGGGCGTCGAGACGACGACCCCGTCGCAGCCGAAGGCGGAGAGCGGCCGACCGTCGACCTCGATGACGACCTCGAGCATGCGCTCACGGCTCGCCTTCTCGACCGTCGCCTCGTTGAGCGCCCACGTCTCGTAGACGACCTCGTCGCCCTGCTTCACCCGCACGGAGAGCGTCATGCGCTCCTCAACGAGGTAGTCGCCGTCGATGGCCCTCCGCACCGCATCGGCGAGATCGTCGCGCTCGCTCTCGGCGAGGAACCCGACGTGACCGAGGTTGACGCCGAGGAGCGGGACGGCGAGCCCGCGCACGAGCTCGGCCGCCCGCAGGATCGTGCCGTCGCCGCCGAGGACGATGACGAGTTCGAGATCCGCCGCGTCGATCTGCTCGGAGAGGATGGCGGTGTTGCCGGGCAGGACGCAGGCGGCGGCGATGTCCTCCCACTCCTCGCGACGGAGCACCGGGGTGGCCCCGGCCGCCGCGAGTTCGTCGATGACCGACACGGCGGCGTCGATGGAGTCGCGCCGCCCCGTGTGCGACACGACGAGGATGGCGCGCTGGTGCCCGGTCATGCGTCTCCCGCTCCCGCGATCCGTCGGATCTCGTCCGTCCATTCTGACGGATGTCGACCCGAGTGCGGGCTGAGATGGACGAGGTACTCGTGATTGCCGTGGAGTCCCGTAATGGGGGACGACAGGACGCCGACGGTGTGGAGGCCGGACTCCTCCGCGCAGTCGAGAACCCGCGAGATGCTGTCGGCTCGAGCCGCCGCATCCACGACGATCCCCTCGCGGATCAGGCTCCGCCCCACCTCGAACTGCGGCTTCACGAGCAGGACGAATTGGGCGTCGTCCGATGCCGTGGCGGCGAGCGGCGGCAGGACGTGCGTGAGCGAGATGAAGGACAGGTCGCCGACCACCAGGTCGGGTGACCAGGCGACCCCGCTCACCGTCGAAAGCAGCTCACGGGTCAGATCGCGTGCGTTGACGCCCTCGACGACGGCGACACGGGGGTCCGATCGGATCGGTTCCACGAGTTGGCCGTGACCCACGTCGAGCGCGATCACCGCACGGGCACCGCGACGGAGGAGGACCTCGGTGAAGCCCCCGGTGGACGCGCCGACGTCGAGGGCCGAGACCCCGGTCGGGTCGACGCCGAAGGCGTCGAGGGCGTGGACGAGCTTCGCGGCCGCGCGGCTCACGAACCCGTCGGTGGGCTGCACGTCGATGACCGCGTCGCCCGAGACGGGAGTCGACGGCTTCGTCACGGTCCGGCCGTCGACGCTCACGAGCCCATCGGCCACGAGGCGCGCCGCATGACTGCGCGAGCGCGCGAGTCCGCGCGCGGCGAGGGCGGCGTCGAGGCGGAGCGACGTCATTCCGCGTGACGGTCGGCGCTGTCGAGCACGGACTTCAGTTCCGCGTGCAGGGCGCCGTACGCGTCCGCGCGCGCCTCGAGGGGCTGATCCTCGATGACACGGAGGCGTGAGACGAGCCCGTCGCCGTCGGCATCCGACGAAGCGCCGTCCCCCGGCGTCCGTCCGCTCAGGTCCTGCGGCTCGATAGACACGACCCCAGGTTACCGCCCCGTCTCCTCGTACAGCCGAGGAGGCACCGTGAAGCCGAAGATCGCACGACCGCTCGCCCAGATCACGGCGCAGGCGGCCCGCAGGCGGTCGATCGCCGAGTCGCCATCGGACACCACCACCACGTCGGTCCCCGAGATGCGCACGACGGACCGGCCGACGGTCGCCGTCGACCCGTCCGCGCTGAGAGTCGTCGCGGGGTACGGCTCGTGCAGTCCGCGCAGGTCCTCGAGGATGTAGGTCGGTCGCGAGGCGGGGTCCGCCGCGAGCACGTGCTTCGCGCGGTCGATGCCCGTGAGGACGAGCACCGAGTCCATGTTCGCGGCGTTCGCGCCCTTGATGTCGGTGTCGAGTCGGTCTCCGATGAACAGCGGTGCCGTTGCCCCGAACCGGTCCCGCGCCTCGTCGAAGATCGGTACCTCCGGCTTGCCCGCGACGATCGGGAGTCGGCCGACGGCGGTGTGCACAGCCGACACGAGAGTGCCGTTCCCGGGCGCGATGCCGCGCTGCTGCGGGATGGTCCAGTCGGTGTTCGTCGCGATCCACGGGATGTCGTTCGGTTGCCGGTCCGTCTGCAGGACGAAGGCCGCCTCGGCGAGCTGCGTCCATCCGACCTCCGGCGCGAAGCCCTGCACGACCGCCACCGGCCCGTCGGCCGCGGTGCGCGTCACCATGAAGCCGGCCTTCTCCACTTCGGAGACGAGGCCCTCCCCTCCGACGACGAGCACGGTCGATCCGGCCGGCGCGTGCTCGACGAGGAGACGCATGGCGGCCTGCGGACTCGTCACGATGTCGCTGGGCGTCGGATGCAGGCCCAGCTCACGCAGATGGGAGGCGACGGTCTCGTCGGTGCGGGAGGCATTGTTGGTGATGAACCCCACTCGGCGACCGTCGGCCGCCTTGTTGAGGCTCTCCACGGCGTGCGGGATCGCCGTGGGTCCCGCGTACACGACCCCGTCGAGGTCGGCGAGGACGACATCGACACCGTCCAGCGGCGTCGGGTCGACTCGCTTACGGCCGAACAGCGCCATCCTCGTCCTCTTCCTCGGGCTCCTCGTCGGTCGCCGCGTCCTCGACCGCGTCGACGAGCGCCTCTTCCTCGGGCGCATCGCCGGATGCGTCTTCCTCGGGCTCCTCGTCGAGAGTCTC
>CAKTZW010000281.1 GCA_934636065.1 uncultured Labedella sp. | reverse complement strand
CGACCGGGTGCGGGTCATCGGCGGCGCCGCGAGCGAGGACCTCGTGGTCCCGTCCGACGCCGAGGAGCGCGCCGCGCGCTTGCGACTGCCCTCCGCGTACCTCCTCACGATCGGCAGCCTCGATCCGCGGCGGGGCCTCACGGACCTCATCACCGCGCTCGGACTGCCGGGGGCCCCCGACCTGCCGCTGCTCATCCTCGGACCCGACTCGTGGGGCGAGCTCACCGTCGCGTCGGTGGCGGACGAGGCCGGGCTGCCCGACGAGCGCGTCCGTGCCCTCGGTGTCGTCGACGACGCCGACCTCGCCGTGCTGCTCGATCGGGCGACGGCGTTCGTGCACCCCGGGCGGCACGAGGGGTTCGGCCTCCCGATCGTCGAGGCGTTCCGCTTCGGGACCCCCGTCGTGCACTCGGACGATGCGGCCCTCGTCGAGGTCTCGGCGGGCGCCGGCGTGGCCGTCGAGCTCGCCGGGAAGGGATACCCCGAGCGCCTCGCCGCCGCCCTCGCCGCCACCCTGTCCGACCGCGACCAGCTGCGCCGATTGAGCGTCCTCGGCCAGGACCGCGAACGTGCCTTCAGTTGGCGGGACTCGGCCGAGCGGGTCTGGCAGCTGCACGCGGACCTCTGACCGGACACCGCGGACCGGCCCGGGCCGCCGCGGACCCCGCCCGTTAGGATGATCGAATGTCCACGCTTCTCGTGACCGGCGGCGCCGGCTTCATCGGTTCCAACTTCGTCCATCACGTCATCGCGAACACCGACTCGCACGTGATCGTTCTCGACGCCCTCACCTACGCCGGCAACCTCGCGTCCCTCGAGGGGCTGCCCGCCGATCGGTTCACCTTCGTCAAGGGCGACATCACCGATGCGGCGCTGCTCGACGAGCTGTTCCCGACCGTCGACGCCGTCGTCCACTTCGCCGCCGAGAGCCACAACGACAACTCGCTCGACGACCCGCGGCCGTTCCTCGACACGAACATCGTCGGGACGTACACGATCCTCGAGGCCGCCCGTCGGCACGGCACCCGCCTCCACCACATCTCCACGGACGAGGTGTACGGCGACCTCGAGCTCGACGACCCCGCGAAGTTCACCGAGAGCACCCCGTACAACCCGTCGAGCCCCTACTCCTCCACCAAGGCCGGCAGCGACCTGCTGGTCCGCGCGTGGGTGCGTTCGTTCGGGGTGCAGGCGACGATCAGTAACTGCTCGAACAACTACGGCCCGTTCCAGCACGTCGAGAAGTTCATCCCGCGGCAGATCACGAACGTGCTGCGCGGCGAGCGGCCGAAGCTCTACGGCGCGGGCGAGAACGTGCGCGACTGGATCCACGCGGACGACCACTCTTCCGCCGTGCTGACCATCCTCGAGAAGGGCAGCATCGGCGAGACCTACCTCATCGGGGCGGACGGGGAGAAGAACAACAAGGAGGTCGTCGAGCTCATTCTCACGACCCTCGGCCGGCCCGCCGACGCCTACGACCACGTCGTCGACCGTCCGGGCCACGACCTCCGGTACGCCATCGACTCGACGCGGCTGCGGACGGAACTCGGGTGGGCCCCGCGTTACGTCGATTTCGAGGCCGGCCTCGCGGCCACGATCGACTGGTACCGCGAGAACGAGGCGTGGTGGGCCCCCGTGAAGGACGCGACCGAAGCGCGTTACGCGGCCCAGGGCCAGTAGCCTCCCCTACCTGAAAACGTCGGAGGTGCTCGAAAATTCGAGCACCTCCGACGTTTTCAGGTAGGGAAGGGGAGGATCAGCCCTCGCCGGCGGGGTCGGGGGGCGCGAGCGCCGTCCCGATGAGCTCGTGGATCGAGCCGAAGTCCGGATCGTCCGGGTCGACCGTCGGGGGCGTGAGCTCGATCGACTCGATGGGCTGCTCCCTCGTCTTGCTGGCGAGGTCGACGAAGTACGAGAGCATTCCCTGCGGGATGTCGGTCTTCACGATCTTCGTCCCCGCGTTCGCGATCGACTCGAACTTCGTGAGGACGTTGCCGGGGGTGAACTGTGTGAGGATCGCCTCGATGAGCGTGTTCTGCCGCGCCATCCGGTCCCAGTCGCTCGTCGAGTGACGCGAGCGCGCGTACCACTGGGCGTGGTAGCCGTCGAGGACCTGCGTGCCCGGCTCGATCCACTCGACGACGCCGTTCAGCTGCTCGTCCCCGCCGATCGGGAGGCGGTCCTCGACGGTGACCTCGACCCCGCCGAGCGCATCGACGAGGTCGGCGAAGCCCTGCATGTCGATGAGGACGTAGTACTGGATGGTCAGGCCGGTGACACCCTCGGCCGCCTCCTTCATGGCCTCGATCCCGGCGGAGCTGCCGGCGGCCGCCGCGTCGGGATAGAGGTCGCCGTGCCGCAGCTCCGCTTCGGTGTAGACGGCGTTGAGCTTGCACGCGCTCACGTCGCAGTTCTGGAAGCCGTCGGGATAGAGGTCCGCGAGGGGGGAGTCGGCTGAGAAGGGCGTCTTGCGCATGTCGCGCGGGAGGCCGATGGTCGTCGCGGCGCCCGTCTCGGCGTCGATGCTCATGACCCGGATCGTGTCCGGCCGCAGTCCGTCGCGGTCGGGGCCGGCGTCACCGCCCAGCAGGAGGATGTTGTACCGGCCGTCGACCGGCGCCTCCATCGCGCCGCCTCCGAAGATCGACGCGAGCGTGCCGCGCGTGATGCCCGCGTAGTAGGCCCCGGCCGTGGCGCCTCCCGCCGAGACCGCGAGCAGCACCACCGTCGCCGCGGCGATCCACACCCGGGCACCCGGCGCCGCCTTCACGAGCCGCACGAGCCGCAGCGTGTCGAGCGTGAGCACCAGCCACAGCACAGCGTAGCCGACCATGAGGGCCTGCACCAGCCACAACACGGGCTCGAAGGTCACGATCGTGATGAAAGCGGAGCGCAGGAAGACGAAGAACGCGACACCGACGAGCACGAGCGCCCAGAGCGTGAGCGTCGCACCGAGGCCGAGCCGACCGAGCCGGCGGTTGCCCGCCAGCACCTGGGCGGAGCCGGGGATGAGGAAGTTGACGAGGACGAGCCACCACGCGCGATGCGTCATGACCCGGGCGGATCGCGAGTCCGGATAGCGGATCGGACTCGCGGCGATGCCGCTCACAGACTCCCTTTGAGGCGCTCGTTCTTCTCCGCGACCTGGCTCTCGAGGGCGAGCGAGTACGCGTCGAGCTTCTCCCGCAGTCCGTCGTCCGAGGTGGAGAGGATGCGTGCGGCGAGCAGCCCGGCGTTCTTCGCGCCACCGATCGACACCGTCGCGACGGGGATCCCGGCCGGCATCTGCACGATCGACAACAGGGAGTCGAGGCCGTCGAGCCGCGCGAGGGGGACGGGGACCCCGACGACGGGGAGGGAGGTCACCGACGCGAGCATCCCGGGCAGGTGGGCGGCTCCGCCGGCGCCGGCGATGATGACGCGCAGTCCTCGGTCGGCGGCCTCTCGCCCGTAGGAGATCATGCGGGCCGGCGTGCGGTGGGCGCTCACGACCTCGACCTCGTGGTCGATGCCGAAGTCGCTGAGCGCGGCGGACGCATCGCTCATGACGGACCAGTCCGAGTCGCTGCCCATGACGACGCCCACGATCGGGCGCGCGGAATCGTGGTGTGGCATAACGCTCATGTTAGGTCGACTCCCGGTGAGGGACCTTCAGGCGCGCCACGCTCCCCAGCCCGCACCGCGAGCCGTCGATCGGTCACGGTCGTCCGCGTCCGAACGGAGGACCGTGGCACCATGGGCCTCAGGAGGTCGTGAAAAAGGCGGCAGCGGCGCGTCCCTCGTAGACGATCTGATCGAGGTCGTCGCCGACGACGTTGACGTGACCGAGTTTCCGGCCCGGGCGCGGCGTCTTGCCGTACGCGTGCAGCTTCGCCGTCGGGTGCTCGGCGAGCATCGGCGGGTAGTGGTCGGCGAGCGACGAGCCGTCGCTCGGCCCGCCGAGCACGTTCACCATGACGCTCCACGGCGCCACCGTCCCGGTCGCTCCGAGCGGCAGGTCGAGCACCGCGCGCACGTGCTGCGCCGGCGCGACGACCAGCAACGCGTCATGGCCGGCGAGATCGCCGAGATCGGC
>CAKTZW010000280.1 GCA_934636065.1 uncultured Labedella sp. | reverse complement strand
ACGCCGCCCTGCGGACGGTCGTCGCGGCCGGCGTGCCGCTTCCCGAGGCGGTCCGGGCGCTCACCGAGACGCCGGCGAACGTGATCGGGCGCTCCGACCTCGGTTCGTTGCGCATCGGGGCCGTCGCCGACGCCGTCCGGGAGGCCGTCGTCGGCCTCGCCGCGGGCTCCGGCTTCGCCGTCTCCGACCGCGTCGCGACGCAGCAGGTGGCCCTCTCCACGTCCCAGCTCGACCAGACGAGCGGGCTCCGCTCCGAGCAGCTCGGCGTGTACGCCGGCGTCGCCGAGGCGCACGCCGAGAGCACGGCCGCCGAGGTGCTGGAAACCGCCGCCATCGTCGCGCAGGAGGTCGAGGGCAAGGTCGACGCGACCACCCTCACGACGACGATGACCCAACTCGGCGAGTACGAGTCGCTCGACGTCGACACCGTCGTCGACCTCACGCGTCAGGTCGTCACGGTCATGAACGACACGAAGGCCGCCGCGAAGGCGTTCGACGAGAAGAAGGCCGCCGAGGCGGCCGCCGCCGCTGCCGCGGAGGCCCTCGCCGAGGCGAACACCCCGGAGGGGGCGAAGGCCACGGCGCGCGAGATGGCCGCATCCGACTACGGCTGGGGCGAGGGCGAGTTCTCCTGCCTCAGCAAGCTGTGGCAGAAGGAGTCCGGCTGGTCGTACACCGCCGAGAACGCCTCGAGCGGCGCCTACGGCATCCCGCAGGCCCTCCCCGGCAGCAAGATGGCGACCATCGCGGCCGACTGGCGGACGAACGCCTCGACGCAGATCGCGTGGGGACTGTCGTACATTGGTCGCGCCTACGGCACGCCGTGCGCCGCGTGGGGCCACTCGCAGGCCAACAACTGGTACTGATCCGGGCGGCGGCCGACTCCAGGAGTCGTGACGCGCGCGTTCAGGCGCGTTCCACCGGGAGCCACAGCTCGCACATCGCGGTGCTGAAATCGGCGGCGCGCTCGAGGACGGCGACGATCGACGGTCCCGGGCGCAAGCGCCAGGGGTTCGAGGGGAACCACTCCGTCGCGGTCGCCGCCCACGTCGACTGCAACGCCGCCGGGTACGGTCCGTCCGTGCGGAAGACGGCCCAGGTGCCGGCGTCCAGGTCGATGGCGTCGAGATCCTCGGGCACGGGCGTCCCCTCCCGCACCGCGACGCCGTGGAGATACGTGAGCGTGCTCCCCTCGGTGTAGTCGGGATCGACGTCGGCGCTCACCTGCAGCAGCCCGGCGGGCTCGGTGTCGCCGAGCCCCTTCAGACGCTCGTGCTCCGCGGCCGGCAGCGACGCGATGTGCGCCCGGATGTGCGGATTGACGCCCTCGTGGATGAGCGGCACGCGGGCGGAGTGCCCGATGAGACGGAACGCGGGTCGCTCGGCGATCCTGGTGTCCATGGCGGTGTTCCCTTCGACGGTCAGGCGGAACCTGAGCTGTGGTTGTGTGCGGAGGGGACCGCCGTGTCGACGCACGTCCGCCGGACTCGCGCCGTGGACCGCTGCGAAAGCGCGGCCGAACGCCTCGGTCGAGCCGTAGCCGTAGCGCACCGCGATGCTCAGCATGTCGTGCTCGCCGCCGATGACGTCAGCGGCGGCGACCGTCATCCGACGGCGGCGCACGTACTCCGAGAGCGGCATGCCCGCGAGCGACGAGAACATCCGGCGGAGGTGATATTCGGTCGTGCCGTGGCCGCTCGCGAAGGCCGCGACGTCGATGTCCTCGGTGAGGCGATCGTCGATGTTCTCCACGAGGCGGTTGAGCGTTGCGATCACGGAGTCCCCTTTCCTGACTCCACTCTGCGCGACGGAGAGCCGCGACGCCCGAGTTCCGCGGTCCGATCCGATCGGTGGCCGGCCGCCCGCGGAGGCCGCCGGTGGGTCGCCGGCCGTCAGTGGGCGAAGCGCTGCGTGCCGACGACCGTCAGGAGCTTGAGCTTGTCCTCGGACTCGGAGCGCGGGGCGGCCGTGAGCACGAGGAGCACCTGGGACTCGTCCTCCGTGAAGAGCGCCTGGCAGTCCACCTCGACCTCCCCCACCTCGGGGTGGATGAGGACCTTGTGATCCTCGAAGCGCCGCCCCACGACCTGCTCCTCCCAGAACGCGGCGAACTCGGGACTGCGGCGCAGCAGTTCCCGCACGATCTCGCCGGCGCGCGACTGGGGTCCCATCGACCCGTAGGCGGCGCGGAGCGCGGCGACCTGCGACCGCCCCTGCCGCTCCCTGTCGTGCTCGGGGTAGCGGCTCTGCTCCTGCTCGGGATCGGCGAACCAGCGGTAGACGCCGCTGCGCTCGAGGCCCGAATAGTGGCTCGCGTCGCCGAACAGCGCCCGAGCCGGATCGTTCTGCACGAGGGTCTCGCCGAGCCCGTTGAGGATGAGCGCCGGGGTGTCGACGAGGCGGTCGAGCACGCGCAGCAGGGCCGGCGCGACGTAGTCGCTCACGACCGTGCGGTCGGGTGCACTGTGCCCGGAGATGCGGAACAGGTAGTCCCGCTCCTCCGGGGTCAACCGCAGCGCCCGCGCCAGCGAGGCGAGCATCTGCGTGCTCGGCTGTGGGCCGCGACGCTGCTCCAGACGCGTGTAATAGTCGGTCGACATCGCGGCGAGCGCGGCGACCTCCTCGCGGCGCAGTCCGGCCGTGCGGCGACGCGTTCCCGCGCTCAGCCCGACGTCGGCGGGGCGGAGGGCGTCCCGGTGCCGGAGCAGGAACTCGGCCAGCGCGTCACGATCCATTCCTGCAGTATCCCCTCGCCTCGCCCGCCGAGCCAGGGACCGCCGATCCCCCGACAGCCGCTCCCTTGAGCCCGTTCTCGCCCGGCGCGACGCTCGAGTCATGAACATCAGCGGAAACACCATCTTCATCCCCGGCGCAACGAGCGGCATCGGGCTCGCCCTCGCCCTCGCCCTGCGCGAGAAGGGCAACGAGGTCATCGTCGGCGGGCGCCGCAGCGAGCTGCTCGAGCAGATCGCCGCGGAGCACCCCGGGATCCACGCCTACCGCATCGACACGACGGACCCGGAGAGCATCGCCACGGTCTCCCGTCGGGTCATCGCCGAGCACCCGGACGTCAACGTCCTCATCCCCATGGCGGGCATCATGCGCGCGGAGGACTGGACGCGGGCCGACGGCTTCCTCGCGTCGGCCGAGCAGATCGTCACCACGAACGTGCTCGGGCCGATCCGTCTCATCGCCGCCTTCATCGAGCAGCTGCAGAGCCGCCCGGATTCCACGATCGTCACGGTGTCGTCAGGGCTCGCCTTCGCGCCGCTGCGCGTGACGCCGAGCTACAACGCGTCGAAGGCCGCGATCCACATGCTGAGCGAGTCGATCCGACTGCAGCTCGCCGACACGAGCGTGAGCGTGCTCGAGCTCGAGCCGCCGTCGGTGCGCACCGACCTCATGCCCGGGCAGGCGGAGAGCGACTTCGCAATGCCCCTCGACGCGTTCATCGCGGAGGTCGTCGGCCTCATCGAGTCGCAGCCCGACGGGACCGAGATCCAGGTGGAGAATGTCAAGTTCCTCCGCTACGGCGAGGCCCGTGGCGACTACGACCAGGTCGTGGCCACGATCAATCGACTGGACCCGCACGGCCACCGCTGACCGGAGGGGCGCTACGGTGACGGGATGGGTTTCGTTCCTCCGCGCCCCGCGCCTCCCTCGACGTCGACCGTCGGACCGGCGTGGATGACGTGGATCGGCGCGGCTCTGCTCCTCGGGGCGATCGCCCTCTCCGTCATCACGTTCGGGCTCTTCGTCTCGCTGCTCCCGCTCGGGATCCTCGGCGCCGACGGACGTCCCGGCGGCGACGCCCTCCTCTCCGTCGACGCCCCGGGGGCGGACAGCGCGGAACTCGAGGCCGACACCGCCTATGCGCTCTACCTCGTCCGCCCGGCCGACGCCCCCGACGGGGAGTTGAGCGGAGACGTCACCGTGACGGGGCCCGACGGGTCGACCGCGACAGTCGACGGCAGGCCGGCCGTGAGTGTGAGCACCGCCGGGGGCGGACGGACCGCGGACTCGTTCGCCGCGTTCCGCACCGACGAGGCTGGCCGCTACGAGTTCGACGTCCCAGCGGCTGCGGAC
>CAKTZW010000279.1 GCA_934636065.1 uncultured Labedella sp. | reverse complement strand
GAACATCTTCCCGTTATACTCCGCCGCGGCCTTTTCGCAGCCGTTTTTGACGATGCAGAGGGCCGCGTCGCCGGCGAGCCACGGCAGCGAGCGCGAGGGGCGGCCGAACACGAGCCCGAAGTAGTCGAGCTGGACGGTCGCGACGTGCTTCACGAGTCCGAGCAGGTTGGTCCCCGTCGGCGTTATCGGTCGACGGATGTCGTACTCCGACAGGCCGTCGAGCTTCCCGAGCAGGTTCGCCCGTCGCACGCGGAGGTAGCCCAGCAGGTCGTCCTTCTCGGCGTCGGCGTTCATCCGACGAGTATGTCGCATGCCGCCGACACGACGAGCGACCGGGACGACCGTGACGGGCGGCAGCGGCGCGGCGTCATCCGTGCCGGGAGAACCGAACAGGGGCACCCCGTCCCGAACGGGATGCCCCGTCTCGACGGGAGGCGCCCGACCCGAACGGGGCGCCTCCTGCCGGATGGAGGCGCCCCGACCCGACCGGGGCGCCTCCAGTCCACTGGGCGCCCATCCCACTGGGCGCCCGAGCCTCGTCACCGCACCTGAATGAGCACGCGCTGCCATCCACTGGAACCGTCGGGTGCGATCGGTGCGCGCTCCTCGATCTGCAGCGTCCCGGCCTTGTCGGTGGCCCGCACGCTCAGGTAGTGCGATCCCGCGTCGGGTTCCCAGTCGACGTACCACTGCACCCAGGTGTCGTCGTTGATCGGGGAGGACAGTGTCGCGGGCTGCCATGCGCCGTCGTCGATCCGCACCTCGACCCGCTCGATCCCCACGGACTGCGCCCACGCCATCCCGGCGACCTTCGTCGGCCCGGCCGAGATGGGCCTCCCCGTGCGTGGGGTGTCGATGCGTGACGAGAGCTTGATCGGCGCCTCGGCGCTGTAGCCGCGCGGCGTCCAGTACGCCTCGTCCTCGGCGAAGGTCGTGACCTTCAGCTCCGTGAGCCACTTGGTCGCGGAGACGTAGCCGTAGAGCCCGGGCACCACCATGCGGACGGGGAAACCGTGCTCGAGGGGGAGGGGTTCGCCGTTCATGCCGACGGCGAGGATCGCGTCGAGGCCGTCGTCGGTCAGGGAGGCGAGCGGGGTGCTCGCGGTGTAGCCGTCGACGCTGCGCGAGAGCACCATGTCGGCGCCGGACTGCGGTGACGCCTGCGCGAGGATCTCGCGGACGGGGACGCCGAGCCAGCGCGCGTTGCCGACGAGTCCCCCGCCGACCTCGTTCGACACGCACGTGAGCGTCACGACGAACTCGCGGAGGTCCATCGCGAGGATGTCGTCGAACGAGAAGGTGAGGGGTGTGTCGACCATTCCCGTGACGGTGAGGCTCCACGTGGACGTGTCGACGGACGGCACCGTGAGGGCGGTGTCGACACGGTAGAAGTCCTCGTTCGGTGTGAAGAGAGGGGAGACGCCGTCGATGTCGAGTTCGGCGCCGTCGGGGATCGTGACCGTCGCCGACGGCTTCGGGAGTGCGACGGCATTGTGGATCGCGGTGACGGAGGACGTGGCCGCGTTCGCGATGCGCGCGCCGACGCCGACGATCGCGGCACCCGCGCCGGCGATGCCGAGGACACGGAAGAAGCCGCGACGGTCGAGGGCGGCGGCGCGCGGGTCGGCGCTCGAATCCGCGACGTCGGCCGTGCGCTGCCAGGAACGGAGCCGACGCGCGAGGACGAGGAGCAGGACTCCACCGACGACGGTGCCGAGGACCCCCGGGAGCGCGGCGAGCGGGGTCGCTCCGGCGCGCGTGACCGTGGCGGCCGTCGCCGCTGCTCCCGCGATCACGATGACGACGATGCCGAACGGTGGCTTCACGTATTGGAGGACGCCGCCCACCGCGGCGGCGATGACGATGGCGACGCCGAGAGTGACGAGGAGGAAGAGCTTGTCGTTCTCGCCGAAGACGGCGATGGCGAACTCCTTCGCCCACTGCGGCACGATGTCGATGACGAAGGAACCGACCGCGAGTACGGGGCTGCCGTTGCGGGCGACGGCGAGAGCGACGAGTTCGGCGATCGCGAGGAACACGGCGGCGCTCACGACCCCGGTGAGAGCGGCCCACACCCACGGGTGTCGAGGAGTCCCACTGGCTGCCCGGCGCGCGCGGTTCGTCCGTGGTCGTGAGCTCGCCGTCCGTTCCGAGTTGGCGCCGACGGCCGGTACCGATCCCTCCGGCGAGGGAGCGGCCGGCTCGGGGCCGGTGCTCGCGTCGTCGCTCGATGCCATGTCTGTGCCTCCGAACCAGGAACCGTTCGGTTCGCTGCAGGGAGTTCGGCGCTGAGGCACGGGCGGATGGGCTGCTCCGCCGCCGTCGGTGCGCTATCGTCGCCTGATGCGGCGTCGCAGGCCTCGGGGCGCACCGGTATCGGTGTCGACGCGGACGCTCGCGAACGACACGCTGAAAGGACCGGTCGACGATTGACGACGATCCCTCGAACCACCCCCGTCGTCGACGGCGTCCCCTCCTGGCGGTTGGGCTCCCTCCCCTGGAGGACGGGGGCGGCGACAGCCTCGCCCCGGGCGCGCGTCATCATCGACAACGACTTCTCCGGTGACCCGGACGACCTGTTCCAGCTCGTCCACCACCTGCTCTCACCATCCGTCGACATCCGACTCGTCGTCGCCTCGCATCTCCGAGACGGCGACCCCTTCGATGCAGGCCCGGATACCGCGGACAACGCCGCGTTGGTCGCGCACGACGTGTTCGCGCGGATGGGTCTGCTGTCCACCGAGATCATCGTGCCGGGTTCCAACCGACCCCTCGCGGACCGCGCGACGCCTCGCCCGGCGCCGGCCGTCGACGCCATCGTCGAGGAGGCGATGCGGGCCGACGCGAGGCCGCTCTACTACGTCGCCGGGGGAGGGCTCACCGATCTCGCCTCGGCCTTCCTGACCGAGCCGCGGATCGCCGAGGCGCTCACGGTCGTCTGGATCGGAGGTGGCGAGCACGACGGTCTCGCGACTCCGCCCCCGGGAGCGATGCCGATCGAGTACAACCTCCTCATCGATGTCGTCGCCGGTCAGGTCGTGTTCACAGACTCGGACCTGTCGATCTGGCAGGTCCCCCGTGACGTGTATCGGCAGTGTCTCGTCAGCGAGACGGAGCTCCGCGCCCGTGTCGCGACCGCTGGACCGCTCGGCCGCTACCTCTACGACGAGGTCACGGCCGTCATGCGGCAGGCCGGCGGGCAGGGCCGGGGAGACGCCGAGACCTACGCCCTGGGTGATTCGCCGCTCGTGCTCCTCACGGCGCTGCAGTCCCTCTTCGAACCGGACCCGTCGTCGAGCCGCTATGCGACGATGTCGACGCCCGGGATCGCGGATGACGGGCGCTACGTCGCGACGGCCGACCGTCGCCGGATCCGCGTCTACACCGCCGTCGACACCCGGCTCATGTTCGAGGACCTCTACCTGAAACTCGAGGAGTTCGCGCGCTTCCAGGCGCAGGCCGTCCCGTCATAGCGGCGCGGTCCCAGCGGGATGCAGAACGGGGCGCCCGCGACGGTCGCCCCCATCGCCCGGGTCGCGGGGGGCGATTGGAGACACGCGTGCGAGTCCGGCGCGTGTGGCCGTCGGGGTTCAGCCCCACGCAGCCGGGGTTGGGGCGTCCGCCGGGGCCGTGAGCTGCGCCATGAGGCCGGCGAAATCCTCCAGGTGCCAGGTGGTGACGATCCGGCCGTCGCGGACCAGGTGGACGTCCATGGTGCGCATCTCGATGCGCCTCCCGGTGGGCTCATGTCCCATGAACGCGCCCTGATGGGTGCCGGAGACGATATTGCGCACGGCGACCTTGTCGCCGTCCACGATGATGTCCTGGTGCTCGACACCGTAATCGGGCATCGCGCGACGGAAGAGGGCGATCTGGGCGGCCATCCCGGCCGGGCCCTGCTCCTGTCCCGGGGCGAGGGGCAGATCGACCCAGTCCTCGGCGAGCACCTCGTCGTAGGCGGTGGTGTCGCCGGTGCGGAAGGGCTCGTAGAAGGCGCGGACGACGTCCGCGGTCCGGCCGGTGGCGGGGGTGGTGGTCATGGGCGTGAGCCTTTCTGTCGAGGTGGGGGGAGGGAGGTGGGAGAGACGAGGGCCGACGCT
>CAKTZW010000278.1 GCA_934636065.1 uncultured Labedella sp. | reverse complement strand
CTTCTGGTACGCGGCCTGCGCGCCCTGCCGGGCCGAGGCGCCCGACCTCGTCGAGCTCAGCGGTGAGTACGCGGACAAGGGGGCGAACTTCCTCGGCGTCAACGTCCGCGATCAGGCGGAGACGGCGATCGCGTTCGACGAGACGTACGGCATCCAATACCCGTCGATCATCGACACCAACGACGGAGCGGTGAAGCTCGCGTTCTCCGGTTCCGTCCCGCCGAACGCCGTACCCACGACCCTCGTCCTCGACGCCGAGGGCCGCATCGCCGCCCGCATCGTCGGGCAGCTCCGCGACCCCTCGATCCTCGACACCCTCATCCGCGACACGATCGCCGAGTCCGAGGGGTGAACCCGGGGGAGATCGTCACGAGCGGGTCCCTCCTCGCCGTGCCGCTCGCGATGCTCGCGGGCCTCGTCTCGTTCGCATCGCCGTGCGTCCTTCCGCTCGTGCCGGGATACCTCGGATACGTCGGCGGGTTCCAGGGCGAGGGGCGGCAGGACCGTCGCCGACTCGTGCTCGGCGCCTCCCTCTTCGTCCTCGGCTTCGCCGTCGTGTTCGTGCTCTACGGAGCGGCGTTCGGAGCGATCGGGGCCTGGTTCGTGCGGTGGGAGAGTGTCATCACCCGCGTGCTCGGCGTCGTGGTGATCCTCATGGGCCTCGTCTTCATCGGTCGCTTCGGCGCCTTCCAGCGCACCGCGAAGCTCTCCTGGCTGCCGGCGACGGGCCTCGGCGGGGCTCCGCTGCTCGGGGCCGTCTTCGCCATCGGGTGGACGCCCTGCATCGGGCCGACGCTGTCGGCGGTGCTCTCGCTCGGCTTCACCGGTGGGACGGCGTGGCAGGGGGCGCTGCTCGCCTTCGGCTACTGCCTCGGCCTCGGCATCCCCTTCATCCTCATCGCGCTCGGACTCGGGTGGGCCACGCGGTCCGTCGCGTTCCTGCGTCGCCACATCCGCGCCGTCAACATCGTGGGCGGCGTGCTGCTGATCCTCGTCGGCGTCCTCATGGTGTCCGGGCTGTGGACGCTGCTGATGTACCAGCTCCAGGGGGTGATGTACGGCTTTGACCTCGTCCTCTGATCCCGACGCGACGCCCGACGCCGTGACCGACGCGGACCGCGCCGCGCGCCCGAAACGGTCGGCGCGATCCGCCGGCGCCCGCGGACCCCTCGACCGCATCGACGACCCGAATGCCCGTCCGGAGCTCGACGGCGAGACGCCGGACGCGGGAGGCGCACCCGTCGACCGGTCGGACGGTCCCGTGAACCCGCGGCTCGGCCTCGTCGGGTCGTTGCGGTTCTTCTGGCGCCAGCTCACGAGCATGCGCACGGCGATCCTGCTCCTGCTCCTGCTCGCCATCGCGGCGATCCCCGGTTCCCTCGTGCCGCAGCGATCCAGCGACCCGAACGGCGTCACGCAGTACTTCGTCGACAATCCGGACCTCGCGCCCGTGCTCGACAACCTGCAGCTGTTCGATGTCTACAGCTCGGCGTGGTTCTCCGCCGTCTACATCCTGCTGTTCGTCTCGCTCATCGGCTGCATCATCCCGCGGACGAAGCACCACTTCGACGCGCTGCGCGCCCGCCCTCCCCGCACTCCCGTCCGGCTCGCGCGACTCGCCGACCACCGCGAGGAGACCTACCCGGGCGTCGACGTCGACACGGCGATCGCGGAGGCGCGCACCCTGCTGAAGAAGTCGGGCTACCGGATCGAGGAGTACGACCAGCGCGGCGTCCGCTCCGTCTCGGCCGAGCGCGGCTACCTGCGCGAGACGGGCAACCTCGTCTTCCACAGCTCGCTCGTCGGCGTCCTCGTCGCCGTGGGCATCGGAGGCGGCTTCGGCTACTCCGGTCAGCGCGTCGTCGTGGAGGGGCAGTCGTTCGTCAACTCCGTGATTGACTACGACTCCATCAACCCGGGCCGCTTCTTCGACGAGGACAGCCTCTCCCCGTACGCCCTCACTCTCGACGCCTTCGACGTCGCCTACGAGACCCGCAACCCCGATGCCTACGGGCAGCCGATCGACTTCACGGCGCACGTCACGACGACGACGGCGAGCGGCGACGCGCAGGAGCAGCGCATCAAGGTCAACGAGCCCCTGCGGTTCGCGGGCACCGACGTCTTCCTCCTCGGCAACGGCTACGCGCCGACCATCACGGTGCGCGACCCGGAGGGCACCGTCGTCTTCACCGATTCCGTCCCGTTCCTGCCGCAGGACGCGAACCTGACGTCGATCGGCGTCGTCAAGGTGCCGGACGGACTCGCGGAGCAGATCGGCCTGCTCGGCTTCTTCTACCCGACGGCCCAGCCGCTCGACGACGGCGCGTTCACCTCGACGTATCCCGACCTCGTGCTCCCCATGCTCTCGCTCAACGTCTACACCGGCGACCTCGGCATCGACGGGGGTGTGCCGCGCTCCGTCTACACCCTCGACACCGACGACATGACGCAGATCGCCGGTCGCGACTCGGACACGGAGGCGCTGCAGCTGCTGCCCGGCCAGACCGCCGAGCTTCCGAACGGCCTCGGCTCGATCGAATTCGGCAACGCGGACCCGGACGCGGCGGACGGCGACTTCTCGCAGTCCGTTCCGCGCTTCGCCTCGCTCGACATCCACAGCGACCCGAGCCAGTTCTGGGTGCTCCTGTTCGCCGTACTCGTGACCCTGGGCCTGCTCACCTCGCTCTTCGTCCCGCGGCGACGGGTGTGGATCGCGGTGCGACCGATCGCGCCGGCGGGTGCGACGGCGAGTGGGCCGGAGGCGGCCGATGGCGGCGGCGACGACCCGTCGGGCGTAGTCGTGGAGTACGCGGGGCTCGCTCGCGGCGAGGACCCCGGCCTCGGGGACGCCGTCGACGCGCTCGCGTACCGGCACGGCACGGCGCTCGGAGTCGAGCGGATCTAGGCGCTTCCCCTCGGCCGGATGGTCCGCCGTCGACCGGTCCGGCCCCAGGGTGAGCGGGGTAGTCTGTCGGGGTGGATCTCAACGACTTCTCGGTGATGGCGCTCTGGACGGCCCTCGCGCTCTACGCGCTCGCGTTCGTCGCCTTCACGTTCGATCTCGCTCGCCGCAGCACCCAGGTGCGCGAGGTCGCCGGAGCGTCCGTTCCGAGCGCCGTGTCGCGGAACGCCGCGGGTGTCGCCGCCTCGGCTGTTGCGGGCGCCGACGGCTCGCTCGGGCGCACCGCGACGATGGAGCGCCCGAGCGGTGCGGCCGGACAGGCGCGGGTCACGCCGACGCGCTCCCCGTCGCTGCGCGTCGGAGTGGCGCTCACGGTCCTCGGTTTCCTCGTGCACCTCGCGGCCGACATCACGCGCGGCATCGCCGCCGGCCGGGTGCCGTGGGCCAACATGTACGAGTTCGCGATGACCGGGACGCTCCTCATCATCGGCGTTTTCCTGCTCGTCCTCACCCGTGAGGACCTGCGGTTCCTCGGCACGTTCGTCACGGGGCTCGTGGTCGTGCTGCTCGGGATCTCGTGGAGCTTCTACGTGGAGATCGCGCCGCTGCCGCCCGCTCTGCAGTCGGCGTGGCTCGTCGTGCACGTCTTCGTCGCGAGCCTCGGCACCGCGTTCCTCGCCCTCGGGTTCGCGCTCTCGGTCGTGCAGCTCATCCAGGCGCGGCAGGAGCGGCTGAAGCCCGAGCTCTCCGCTCTCAAGATGCGGTTCCTCGCCACTCTGCCGAGCTCCGAGCGGCTCGAGAACCTCGCCTACCGCGTCAGCATCATCGGCTTCATTTTCTGGACGTTCACGCTCATCGCCGGCGCGATCTGGGCCGAGTCGGCGTGGGGCCGGTACTGGGGGTGGGACACGAAGGAGGTGTGGACGTTCATCATCTGGGTCATCTACGCCGGCTACATCCACGCTCGTGCGACGCGCGGCTGGCGCGGGACCCGGTCGGCGTGGTTGTCGATCATCGGGTTCGCCGCGGTGATGTTCAACTTCGGCGTCGTCAACGTCTTCTTCAAGGGCCTGCACGCCTACTCCGGGCTCTAACCCCACTACATGAAAACGGAGATGGTGCACGTAGCTACGTGCACCATCTCCGTTTTCATGTAGTGAGGAGGGGGAGGCAGCGCGCGATGCGGGCGCGCCACCACTC
>CAKTZW010000277.1 GCA_934636065.1 uncultured Labedella sp. | reverse complement strand
GGCGAAGTCCGAGACGGAGGCCGCGGAGTACGTCGCCGACTTCCTTCGGGGTCTCGACCTCGTGCCGGAGCTGGTCGACTCGGAGCCGGGCCGCACGAGCGTCGTCGCCCGGGTGTCCGGCCGTGACGCGGCGAAGCCGGCCCTCGTCGTGCACGGTCACCTCGACGTGGTCCCGGCCGACCCGGCGAACTGGTCGGTCGACCCGTTCGCGGGCGAGATCCGGGACGGCATGCTGTGGGGACGCGGCGCCGTCGACATGAAGAACATGGACGCGATGATCCTGACGTCCGTCGCGGAGGTCCTGCGGAGGGGGGACCGGCCCGAGCGGGACCTGGTGCTCGCGTTCTTCGCCGACGAGGAGAACGGCGGAGTCTTCGGGTCCCAGCACCTCGTCCGGACGCGCCCGGAGCTCTTCGCCGGCGCGACGGAGGCCATCAGCGAGGTCGGCGGCTATTCGATCACCCTCGACGGTCGCCGCGCGTATCTGCTGCAGACCGCGGAGAAGTCGCTCGTGTGGATCCGGCTCCGCGCTCGCGGCGTCGCGGCCCACGGTTCCCGCGTCATCGAGGACAACGCCGTGACGAAGCTCGCCGTCGCCGTCGCCGCACTCGGCCGGACGGAGTGGCCGATCCGCCTCACCGAGACGACGACCGCGCTCATCGCGGAGCTCGCCGGGATCCTCGGCGTGGATCCCGAGACGACGGGGCCGGACGAGATCGCGATCGCGACGGGCACGGCCGCCGGCTTCATCCGGGCCTCCCTCCGCACGACGAGCAACCCCACGCTCCTCGACGCCGGCTACAAGCACAACGTGATCCCCGACGTCGCGACGGCTCTCGTCGACATCCGCACGCTGCCGGGGGAGGAGGAGGACGTGCTCGCCCGCGTCAGCGAGATCATCGGCGACGACATCGAGATCGAGATCGTGCAGCGCGACATCGGACTGGAGACCCCGTTCGCGGGGCCGCTCATCGCCGCCGCCGTGGCCACCCTGCGCTCGCACGACCCGGAGGCCGCGGTGCTGCCGTATATGCTCTCCGGGGGGACCGACAACAAGGCGCTCTCGCGGCTGGGGATCACCGGGTACGGCTTCGCGCCGCTGCGCCTGCCGGAGGACGTCGACTTCCCGGCGATGTTCCACGGCGTGGACGAGCGGGTGCCGCTCGAATCGCTCGTCTTCGGGCGGCGTGTCCTCTCGGACCTGTTCACCACGTACTGACCGTCAGGAGAGCCCAGCAGTGGACTTCGTCAACGCGATCATCCTCGGGCTCGTGCAGGGCCTCACCGAATTCCTCCCGATCTCCTCGAGCGCGCACTTGCGGATCGTCGGCGAGTTCCTCGGGACGGGGGAGGACCCGGGCGCGCGCTTCACCGCCATCACCCAGATCGGTACGGAGCTCGCGGTCGTCATCTTCTTCTGGCGGGACATCGTGCGCATCATCGGCGCGTGGTTCGGGTCCTTCACCGGCCGGGTGCCGCGCAACGATCCCGACGCCCGGATGGGCTGGCTCATCATCATCGGTTCGCTCCCGATCGTGATCCTCGGTCTCCTGTTCCAGGACCAGATCGAGACGACCTTCCGCTCGTTGTGGTTCATCGCCGGGACTCTCATCGGGTTCGGTGTCCTGCTCGGCATCGCCGACTACGTCGGAGCCAAGCGGCGCGAGCTGTCGGACATCACCTACCCCCACGGCATCGTGTACGGCTTCGCGCAGGCCCTCGCGCTCATCCCGGGCGTCTCCCGCTCCGGCGGCACGATCACGGCCGGTCTCTTGCTCGGCTACAAGCGCGAGGCCGCCGCGCGCTACGCCTTCCTCCTGGCGATCCCCGCCGTCTTCGGCAGCGGCCTGTACCAGGTGGCCAAGTCCGTCGCCGACCCGTGTGTCGAGGGCGCCACCGGGTGCCTCCCGGAGGTGTACGGGCCGCTGGAGACCCTCGTCGCCACGGTCGTCGCCTTCGGCGTCGCCCTCGTCGTCATCAAGTACTTCATGCAGTACATCTCCAAGCGGTCGTTCCTGCCGTTCGTCGTCTACCGGATCGTGCTCGGCCTGGTGCTCGTCGTCCTGCTCGCGACGGGCGCCCTCCAGGCCTGATCGCGGCCGGTCGCGGTGGCCGCCGGCGCGGTCCGGGAGGCCTCGGCGCTCGCCTAGGCTGAAGGGATGCGCGCCTGGTCCCGTCCCGTCGTCCCGTCCGTCCCGGGGTCTCCGTGTGCGCCGCTGCTGCACGACACGTCGAGCGGCGGCCTGGTGGAGGTGCACACGGGTGACCGGGCCCGGCTCTACGTGTGCGGGATCACTCCGTACGACGCGACCCACATCGGCCACGCGTCCACCTACCTCGCCTTCGACACGCTCCAGCGGGTGTGGCTCGACGCCGGCGTCGACGTGCACTACGCGCAGAACATCACGGACGTCGACAACCCGCTGCTCGAGCGGGCGGCCGAGCGGGGTGTCGACTGGCGCGCCCTCGCCGACGAGCAGATCCAGCTGTTCCGCGACGACATGGCGGCTCTGCGCGTGATCCCGCCGGACGACTACGTGGCGGTGACGGAGGTCGTCGATCTCATCGCCGGCGCCGTCGCCCGCCTGCTGGACGCCGGGGTCGCCTACCGCGTCGACACCCCGGACTCGACGGCGGGCGACGACGTCTACTTCGACGTCGCGGCGGCGTCATCGGCCGGTGTCTGGACGCTCGGCGACGAGAGCGGCTACGACCGGGACCTCATGGAGCGCTTGAGCGCCGAGCGCGGTGGCGACCCGGAGCGGGCGGGCAAGCGCGACCCGCTCGACCCGCTGCTGTGGCGCGCCGCCCGGTCCGGCGAGCCGACGTGGGAGAGCGTCGTCGGGGCCGGCCGCCCGGGCTGGCACATCGAGTGCTCGGTCATCGCGCTCCAGCACCTGGGGACCGACTTCACCGTGCAGGGCGGCGGATCGGATCTCGTCTTCCCTCACCACGAGATGAGCGCCGGTCACGCCGCCGCACTGTCGGGCCGGCCGCTCGCCGCGGTCTTCAGCCACGCCGGCATGGTCGCGTACGAGGGCGAGAAGATGTCCAAGTCGCTCGGCAATCTCGTGCTCGTGTCGACCCTCCGGGAACAGGGGGTCGACCCGCGAGCCGTCCGTCTCGCGATCCTCGCGCACCACTACCGCGCGGACTGGGAGTGGACCGACGCGGGACTCGAGGTCGCCGTGGCCCGACTCGCCCACTGGGGTGCCGCCTTCGCGACGGGTTCAGCCGGGCTCGCCGGGGGCAGGTCCACCACCGAGCTCGTCGCGCGCGTCCGTGACGCGTTGCGCCACGACCTCGACACGCCCGCCGCCATCGAGGTCCTCGACGAGGCCGCCCTCTCGGGCGTCGACGACCCGGGCGCCATCCGGCAGGTCGTGGACGCGCTCCTCGGTGTCGACCTCGGGCGGGCCTGAGGAGCGAGCCCGAGGGCCGTTCGGTTCAGCTCAGGGCTTGCCCCACGGCTCGTCGCCGCTCTTCCCGTCGGGCTTGTCGCCGCGGCGCCGCAGGTAGCGTTCGAACTCCTGGGCGATCGCCTCGCCGCTCGCGTCGGGCGACTCCACGGTGTCGCGGGCCTGCTCGAGCTGCTGGATGTACGTCGCCATCTCGTCGTCCTCCTCAGCGAGGGCGTCGATACCCTGCTCCCACTCGGCGGAGTCGGACTCGAGTTCGCCGCGCTGGATCGAGACGTCGATGAGATCCTCGAGCTTGTCGACGAGGGCGAGCACCGCCTTGGGCGACGGGGCGTTGTGGACGTAGTGGGGGACGGACGCCCACACCGACACCGTCGGAATCCCGAGGGCCTCCGCGGCGTCGGAGATGACGGTGAGGATCCCGACCGGTCCCTCGTACGTCGACCGCTCGACCGCGAGCGCGCGTCGGACGTCGGGGTTCTCGCTCGTCGTGAAGATGGAGATGGGGCGCGTGTGGGGGACGTCGGCAAGCATGGCGCCGAGCAGCACGACGGCGCTCACATCGACAGCGAGAGCGGCGTCGAGCACCTCGGCCGTGAAGTTCTTCCAGCTGCGCGACGGCTCGATGCCGAGGAGCAGATACACGGACGCGCCGTCGCCGGCGTCGACGGCCGGGCCGTAGAG
>CAKTZW010000276.1 GCA_934636065.1 uncultured Labedella sp. | reverse complement strand
CCCGCGTACAGGACGACGTCGTCGTCCGCGAACCGCGCCACGACGCCCGCCACCTCGTCGAGGGCGTCGAGCGAGCGCGGCAGCTGGGCGAGCACGACCCGGGCACCGGTCACCAGGGACTCCTCGAGCGGGCGGGCGTCGACGTCTTCGTCGAGTCCCGCTGCGGCGGCGTTGTTCTGCAGGGCGAGCTCGCCGGACAGCGCATCCTGGTGGACCCGAACGGAGCGGGCGCCGTGCAACGCGACGGCTCCCAGGGCGAGAGCGCCGTAATGGTCCCCGATGACGACGACCCGGCCCGGTCCGGCGGACTCGATGTCGGCGGCGGCCTCGTCGAGGAGGAGCCGATCGGTCGCATCGACCGCGACGAGGTCCGGCGCCTCGACGTCGGGAAAGCGACGGAGCGCGTCGAAGTCGAAGGGGGCCATCGCCTCAGCGTACGGGCGTCGGACCGCCGTTGTCGTCCGCGGCGACTCCACCTGGTGACGCGGCACTGACGGGCCGGTCCGCCCGGATCCGAGGCGGACGGCCGCGGGATACCCGGAATCGAGTACCCCGCGGCCGTCCGTCGTCAGAGGGAGGGGTCGGCGTCGGTGTGGCGCTCGTGGTCGCGCTGGGCGAGCGGCCGCCACACGACGACCTCCGTCCGGCGCTGCGCGCGGGTGCCGTGCCGGAGAGGGATGACGTCGCCGTGGGCGCCCGCCGCGAACACGAGCCGCCCGGAGGAGCGCAGCATCTGATCGGCGAGGGTGTGTTCAAGGTCGCGCACGCGCTTGCCGAGCTCGGTCACCTGGTTCTCGAGCGCGAGGATGCGCGAGATCCCCTCGAGACTCACGCCCTCGGAGCTGAGCCGCGCCACCTCGCGGAGTTGCGCGACATCGCGCATCGAATACCGCCTCGACTTGCCGGCCGTCCGCGTCGGGCTCACGAGCCCGATCCGGTCGTACTGGCGGAGGGTCTGCGCGTGCAAGCCCGCCAGTTCGGCGGCCACGGCGATCGCGAAGACCGGGGTCTCCTCGTCCATCGGAGCTCACCGTCCCTTCCGCGGCCGCCGGGCCGCCGATTCGTCGATCTGTCGCGCGCGGCCGATCAGCCGCGCGCCCGGGTGATGAGGTCGACCCGCGGATTCTCCTGCGGGCCCACCTCCGCGAACCTCTCGAGCGCCTCGAGCGCCTCGGCGCTCAGGTGCGAGGGCACCGCGACCTGGACGACCGCGAGCAGGTCGCCCGTGCCCTTCGGCGTCGACACGCCCTTGCCCTTGACGCGCAACACGCGGCCGGACGGGGTGCCGGGCGCGACGCGCAGTTTGACGGGCTCGCCGCCGAGGGTCGGCACCTCGATCGTCGCGCCGAGGGTCGCCTCGACGAAGGTAACGGGGACCGTGACGCGGAGGTTGAGCCCGTCGCGCTCGAAGACCGGGTGCTTGCGCACCGAGACCGTGAGCACGATGTCACCGGCCTCGCCGCCGTCCGGCGAAGGCTGACCCTTGCCGCGCAAGCGGATCTTCTGCCCGTCGGAGACGCCGGCGGGGATCTTCACCTTGATGGTGCGACCCTCCGACGTCTGCAGGCTCACGGTGTCGCCCTGCGTCGCTGTGATGAAGTCGACCGTCGTCGACGCCGTGACGTCGCGGCCCTTGGTGGGGCCGCCGAAGCCACGGAAGCCGCCGCTCGGCGAGCCGAAGCCCGCCGGGCGGCCGCCACCGCCGCCGAACATCCCACCGAGGATGTCCTCGAAGCCGGACTGCTGGTAGCTGTACTGCTGACCGCGCGCCCCGCCGCCGAACATCCCGCCGAAGACGTCCTCGAAGCCGCCGTTGCCGCTCCCACCCGCGCCCGGAGCGGTGAAGCGCGCGCCCGAGCCCATGGCTCGGACGGCGTCGTACTCCTTGCGCTGGTCGGCGTCGTTCAACACCGTGTACGCCTCGCTGATCTCCTTGAAGCGGGCCTCCGCGGCGGCGTCGCCCGGGTTGGAGTCCGGGTGGTACGTCCGCGCGAGCTTCCGGTACGTCTTCTTGAGGTCGGCAGCCGAGACGTCCTTCGACACTCCCAGGACCTTATAGAAGTCCTTGTCGAACCAATCTTGACTTGCCATCTGTTCTGTTTTCCCTCTAGTTCGCCGGCACCTGCACGACGACCTTCGCCGCGCGCAGGAGCGTTCCCCCCACGAAGTAGCCCGTCTCCACGACGTCGAGGATCGTCTCGCTCGTCGCGTCGGGACTCGGCTGCTGGAAGATCGCCTCGTGCATCGTGGGGTCGAAGGCCTCCCCGGCGGCCCCGAACGGACGCAGTCCCAGCCGCTCCACCGCGGAGCGGAGCTTCGCGGCGATCTGCGCGAACGGCGCATCCCCCTCGAGGTCGCCGTGCTTCTCGGCACGGTCGAGGTCGTCGAGCACGGGCAGCAGGAGCTTCACGACGTCTCCCGTCGTACGCTCGCGCTCCGTCTCTCGGTTGGCCTCCGTGCGCTTGCGGTAGTTGGCGTACTCCGCCGTGACACGACGGAGGTCCTCGAGGTGCTCGGACGGCTGCTCGGCCGGTGCGGAGCCGTCCGCCTCGCCCTCCGCCTCGGCGGCGTCGAGGATGTCCTGGACGGTCAGCTCCTCCTCGTCGACGACGGGGACGCCGTCGACCTGCGTGGTCTCCCCGTCCTGCGGCGCGGGGCCGGAGGCTGCGGCCTCCGACCCCGCGCCGGCGGAGAAACCGTCGCCCTGGGGTTCGCTGTTCGGATCCTGCGGGTCTCGGTTCTCAGTCATTACTTCTTGTCGTCCTCTTCGTCGACCACTTCGGCGTCCACGACGTCCTCGTCCTTCGACGAGTCCGCCGGCTGCTCGGCGCCGTCGGCGGGAGCGGCCTGCTCCTGCTGAGCCTGCGCGTAGATCGCCTCGCCGAGCTTGGTCTGGCTCGTGGTGAGCTTATCGAAGGCGGTCTTCACCGCGTCCTCGTCTTCTCCCGCGAGCGCCGACTTGAGCGCGTCGACGTCGCCCTGGACCTCGGACTTGACGTCCTCGGGGAGCTTGTCCTCGTTGTCCGTGATGAGCTTGTCGGTGCTGTACGCGAGCTGCTCGGCGCTGTTGCGTGTCTCCGCCTGCTCACGGCGCTTCTTGTCCTCGGCGGCGTGCTCCTCGCCCTCACGGACCATGCGCTCGATGTCCTCCTTGGAGAGGGCCGAGCCGCCCGTGATCGTCATCGACTGCTCCTTGCCCGTGCCCTTGTCCTTCGCAGACACGTGCACGATGCCGTTCGCGTCGATGTCGAAGGTGACCTCGATCTGCGGGATGCCGCGCGGAGCGGGTGCGATGCCGGTGAGCTCGAACGTTCCGAGGTTCTTGTTGTCGCGCGTGAACTCGCGCTCGCCCTGGAACACCTGGATCGCGACGGACGGCTGGTTGTCGTCAGCGGTCGTGAACGTCTCCGAGCGCTTCGTCGGGATGGCGGTGTTGCGCTCGATGAGCTTCGTCATGATGCCGCCCTTGGTCTCGATGCCGAGAGCCAGCGGGGTGACGTCGATGAGGAGGACGTCCTTGCGCTCGCCCTTGAGGACGCCCGCCTGGAGCGCCGCGCCGACGGCGACGACCTCGTCCGGGTTGACGCCCTTGTTGGGCTCCTGACCACCGGTCTCCTGCTTCACGAGCTCCGAGACGGCGGGCATACGCGTCGATCCGCCGACGAGCACGACGTGGGCGATGTCGCCGACCTTGATGCCCGCCTCGCGGATGACGTCCTGGAAAGGCTTCTTCGTGCGCTCGAGCAGGTCCTTGGTGAGGTCCTCGAACTTCGCGCGGCTGAGCGTCTCGTCGAGGTTCGCCGGACCGGACTCGGTGAGCGAGAGGTACGGCAGCGTGATGTTCGTCGACGTCTGCGAGCTCAGCTCCTTCTTCGCCTGCTCCGCGGCCTCCTTGAGGCGCTGCTTCGCGATCTTGTCGTTCGAGACGTCGACGCCCGTCGACTCCTTGAAGCGGGTCGCGAGCCAGTCGACGATGCGCTGGTCCCAGTCGTCGCCGCCGAGACGGTTGTCTCCCGCGGTGGAGCGCACCTGGATCGTCGAGAAGTCGTCGTCCTTGCCCACCTCGAGGAGGGAGACGTCGAAGGTTCCACCACCGAGGTCGAAGACGAGGATG
>CAKTZW010000275.1 GCA_934636065.1 uncultured Labedella sp. | reverse complement strand
AGAGGGTCCCGTCGAGCGTCGACGAGGAGCGGGAGGAAGGTCCGTCCTCGGAGAAACCCGACGAGACGCGACAGGTCGGCTCCGTCGCCCTCCTCCTGCTGAGCCTGCTGGGCGGCTTCCACTTGCTCTACGGTGTGGGCTGGGCGCTGGCCGTCGCGCCGCTGCAGGCGGCGTTCCGACCGGCGGATGCGCTGGGAGCCCTGATCTTCTCGGCCGGACTGGTGTCCGCCGTGGCGTCGCCGTTCGTCTGGTTCGGCGCGAGCATGTGGTTCACGCGGTCCCGTCCCGCCGGGCAGCGGATCGCCGCTCTCGTGGTGGGCGCGGTCCTGCTGGTGCCGTGGCCGTTCGTCCTCGGGATGCGCTCGTGAGTGCCGCCGACGCCGGCCCGCGGCGAGCCTCCGGTCGGCCAGGGGCTCGGATCGCGGTCACCCTCGTGTTCGGCCTCGTCCTCGCCGGCGACGTCTGGGAGGCGGTCGGGAATCTCCTCGGGGTCTCTGCGACGGCGAGTGCACTCGGCACGAGCGTGTCGGTGACGGGCTGGTTCGTTCTCGTACTGGGCGTGGCGATGCCCGTCGCCGGGTTCCTCGGCGTCTCCTGGCTCGGTCGTCGCGCGCGGCTGTCCAGCCTCGTGATCGGCTATCTCACGGTGACCGTGGTCGTCGCGGCGCTGTCCCTCGACCTCCTCGCCATCTACGGCCTCGGCGCGCTGCTCGTGTGATCGGAGCGACCGTCTCGTCGTCGCGGCGGCGATTAGACGGGCACGGCGGCCAGCAGGCAGAGCGCGATGAGGAGGACCTGGCCGCCCAGCCTCGGCCAGAAGGGGACGGCGAGTCGTCCGAAGCGCTCCGGCCGCCTGGCCGCATAGGCGTTCGCGGGGAACACGGCGACGAGGAAGACCGCCAGCAGGATCCCGGCGAGAGTGCGGGTCTGCGGAACGAGGAGCCCGACGCCTCCCGCGATTTCGCACAGGCCCGTGACCACGACGAGGGCGCGTGCCGTGCCCCGGTCGCCGCCACTGAGCCGGGGCGGGATCATCGCGGCCATCCCGCGCGCGATGCCGGGCACGAAGTGCAGAGCGCCCATGCCGACGAAGGCGACCGCGAGGAGGACGCGGAGGACGAGCGAGGCGACGTGGAGATCCATGGCGTCCCACCCTCCCATGCGGACGACGGCGACCGCGAGGGAGGACACGTCCTCCCTCGTTTGCGGGCACTCGGAGCGCGCCGTCACACGGCGGAGGGCGGCATGGGTGCTGCACTAAGCTGGTCGCGATCGTGCCCCGCCGCTGCGGCGCGTCGTGTCGATTCCCCGCGCTCTCCGAAGGATTCCCCGTGCCCTCATCGATCGTCCTGATCGCCGAAGAACTGTCACCCGCGACCGTCGACGCCCTCGGGCCCGACTTCGAGGTGCGCACCGTCGACGGCACCGATCGTCCCGCTCTGCTCGCGGCACTGGCCGACGCGAGCGCCGTGCTCGTCCGCTCCGCCACCAAGGTCGACGCCGAGGCGATCGCCGCGGCTCCCCACCTCAAGGTCATCGCGCGTGCGGGCGTGGGTCTCGACAACGTAGACATCAAGGCGGCGACAGCCGCCGGCGTCATGGTCGTCAACGCGCCGACATCGAACATCATCTCCGCGGCCGAGCTGACGGTCGGACACATCCTGTCGCTCGCCCGCCACATCCCCGCCGCCCACAGCGCGCTCGCGCAGGGCAAGTGGAAGCGCTCCGCCTACACCGGCGTCGAGCTGTACGAGAAGACCGTCGGCATCATCGGCCTCGGCCGCATCGGTGCGCTCATCACGGCGCGTCTGCAGGCCTTCGGCACGAACGTGGTCGCGTACGACCCGTACGTCACGAGCGCCCGTGCGCAACAGCTCGGCGTGCAGCTGCTGTCGCTCGACGACCTGCTCGCCCAGTCGGACTTCATCACGATCCACATGCCGAAGACCCCGGAGACCACCGGCATGATCGGGACGGAGCAGCTCGCGCTCATGAAGCCGAGCGCGTTCATCGTCAACGTCGCGCGCGGTGGACTCATCGACGAGGAGGCGCTGCACGACGCGCTCGTCGCGAAGACCATCGCAGGCGCTGGACTCGACGTGTTCGTGTCCGAGCCGCCGACCGACTCCCCGCTGCTCGCCCTCGAGAACGTCATCGTCACGCCGCACCTCGGCGCATCGACCGACGAGGCGCAGGAGAAGGCGGGCGTCTCCGTCGCGAAGTCCGTCCGGCTCGCCCTCGGGGGAGAACTCGTACCCGACGCGGTCAACGTCGCCGGTGGCGTCATCGACCCGTACGTCCGGCCCGGCATCCCGCTCGTGGAGAAGCTCGGCCAGGTGTTCTCCGGGCTCACCCATTCGCCGCTCACGAGTGTCGACGTCGAGGTCCACGGCGACCTGAGTGAGTACGACGTGAGCGTCTTCCGCCTCGCCGCGCTCAAGGGCATCTTCAGCAACGTCGTGAGCGAGACGGTGTCCTACGTCAACGCGCCGCTCCTCGCCGAGCAGCGCGGGATCGACGTCCGGCTCATCGTCGACGCGACGAGTGAGGAGTACCGCAACGTCATCACCCTGCGCGGTGCCCTGAGCGATGGGTCCCAGATCTCCGTCTCGGGCACGCTGACGGGGACGAAGCAGATCGAGAAGATCGTCGAGATCAACGGGTACGACGTCGAGGTCCCGATCGCCGAGCACCACATCGTGATGCTCTACCGCGACCGCCCGGGCATCGTCGCCGTCTACGGCCAGCGTTTCGGCGAGGCCGACATCAACATCGCCGGCATGCAGATCGCGCGGCGCGAGGCCGGGGGAGAGGCGCTCAGCGTCCTCACGGTCGACTCCCGCGTCCCGGACGCGCTGCTCGACGAGATCGCCCACGTGATCGAGGCGAGCGTGCTGCGCTCCATCGACATTTCGAACTAGGCGAACCCGCCTCCGTCTCGTCCGGCGAGAGCGGGACCGAGCCGGTCGAGCCCGTCGTTCCATCCCTGGTGTACCTCCGCGACGCTCTCACGCGAGCCGAGCCCTGCGGGGCGGCGACACTCGGCAAGCCGGTCTCAGCCGCGCGCGCCAGCCTGGTCGGTGGGCGTGAGCCGTGCGAGCACGGCGAGGAGCTCGTCCATGGCCCCCTCGCGGGAACCGCTCGCGCTGAGCGGTCCCAGCAGCATCGAGTTGTAGTAGAGGCCGTCGCTCACGAGCATGACGGCGCGGGCGACGGCGGGATCGCCGACAGCCGTGGCGATGGCGCTCTCCCAACGGGCGCGGACCGACGCGAGAGCGGCGCGCGCCTTCTCGTGCGATCCTTGTGCAAGTCGCGAGACGGCGATGAGCGCCTCGTCGAAGGGGGTGCCCTCCTCGACGGAGGTGCGGATGACGTAGGCCACGGTGCCTTCGGGCGCCGCGCGCATCCGCTCGTCGTCCTCGGCTACGAAGCCCTCGAGCCGGTCGATGAGTCCGTCCACGAGGGCGTCCTTCGAGGCGAAGTGGTACAGGAGACCGCCCTTGGAGACCCCGGCCGCCGCCGCCACCGCATCGAGGGTCGCCGCTCGCTCCCCTCCGGCGACGAGGACGCGCTGGAAGGCGTCGAGGATACGATCGCGCGCGGAGTCGGGTCTCGCCATGCCGTCATCGTAGTCGCGCGGGGCGGGCTCGCTCGTCGCTGTACCGACCAGACGGTATAGTAGAAGCGTGACGAACGAGCGGATCGCGGACGGGAGCAGCCTGGTGGACGGCGACGGAGGGACGGCGACGCAGGCGCGCGCCGGGGTCCGCGAATGGGCCGCCCTCGTCGTGCTCATGCTGCCGGTGCTGCTGGTCTCGGTGGACAACACCGTCCTCAACTTCGCGCTGCCCGCCATCTCCGAGGCGCTGAGACCGACCGGCGTCCAACTGCTGTGGGTGATCGACGTCTATCCGCTCGTCCTCGCCGGGCTCCTCGTCCCGATGGGGAGCCTCGGGGACCGGTACGGGCGCTGCCGCCTGCTGCTCATCGGGGCCGTGGGTTTCGCCCTCGTGTCGGCGGCCGCCGCCTTCGCGCCGTCGGCCGCGCTGCTCGTCGCCGCCCGCGCGCTGCTCGGCGTCTTCGGCGCGATGCTCATGCCCTCCACCCTCTCGCTGCTGCGGAGCATCTTCGTCGACCGGGAGCAGCGCCGGCTCGCGATCGCGGTGTGGGCGTCGGGC
>CAKTZW010000274.1 GCA_934636065.1 uncultured Labedella sp. | reverse complement strand
AACCCGCGAGCCCGCCGCGCTGACGCAACGCCGAGAAATCCTGACGTCCCGTGAGGAGCTTGTGCACGTAGGACTGATGACCTGTGTCGAACACGATCGGATCGTGCGGAGAGTCGAACACGCGGTGGATCGCCAGCGTCAGCTCCACGACCCCGAGGTTCGGGCCGAGGTGACCGCCGCTGCGCGCGACGTTCTCGACGAGAAAGGTCCGGATCTCACTCGCGAGCGCCTCGAGATCGGTGATCGAGAGGGCGTCCAGATCGCGCGGGTGCGAGATCGAGGAGAGCAACGACATCCTGCTCCTCCTTCCGTCGATGGCGGTAAGTCTAATCAGCCGGATGCACGAGAGGCCGGAGCTCGACGCTCCGGCCTCTCGTGCGCTACCGCGGCTCGTGTGCGCTCAGACGAGCGAGCGCAGCACGTACTGCAGGATGCCGCCGTTGCGGTAGTAGTCCGCTTCACCGGGGGTGTCGATACGCACGATCGCGTCGAACTCGACGGTCTGCTTGCCCTCGGGCGAGAACTCGCTCGGCTCGGCGACGACCTTCACCGTCTTGGGAGTCACGCCCTCGTTCAGCTGCTCGAGACCGGTGATCGAGATCACCTCGGTGCCGTCCAGGCCGAGCGACTTCCAGGTCTCGCCGGCCGGGAACTGCAGCGGGACGACGCCCATGCCGATGAGGTTCGAGCGGTGGATGCGCTCGAAGCTCTCGGTGATGACGGCCTTCACACCGAGCAGGCTCGTCCCCTTCGCCGCCCAGTCGCGGCTGGAGCCGGAGCCGTACTCCTTGCCCCCGAGCACGACGAGCGGAGTGCCCTGCGCCTGGTAGTTCTGCGACGCGTCGTAGATGAACGACTGCGGACCGTCGGCCTGCGTGAAGTCGCGCGTGTAACCGCCCTCAACGCCGTCGAGGAGCTGGTTCTTCAGCCGGATGTTCGCGAACGTCCCGCGGATCATCACCTCGTGGTTGCCGCGGCGCGAGCCGTACGAGTTGTAGTCCTTGCGCGCCACGCCGTGCTCGTCGAGGTAACGACCGGCCGGGCTGTCGCCCTTGATCGATCCCGCCGGGCTGATGTGGTCGGTCGTGACCGAGTCGCCGAGCTTCGCGAGCACACGAGCGCCGACGATGTCGGAGACGGGGGTCGTCTCCATCGTCATGCCCTCGAAGTACGGGGGCTTCCGGACGTAGGTCGACTCCGCGTCCCACTCGAAGGTCGCGCCCTCGGGGGTCGAGAGCGAACGCCAGCGCTCGTCGCCGTCGAACACCGCGCTGTACTCGTGCGTGAACATGTCCTTATTGATGGACGAGTCGATCGTGTCCTGCACCTCGCTCGCCTCGGGCCAGATGTCCTTGAGGAACACCTCGTTGCCGTCCGAGTCCTTGCCGAGGGCGTCCACCTCGAAGTCGAAGTTCATCGACCCGGCGAGGGCGTAGGCGATGACGAGGGGCGGGCTCGCCAGGTAGTTCATCTTCACGTCGGGGTTGATGCGGCCCTCGAAGTTGCGGTTGCCCGAGAGCACCGCGGTGACGGCGAGGTCGTTGTCCTGGACCGCCGTCGAGATCTCGTCGAGGAGCGGACCGGAGTTCCCGATGCACGTGGTGCAGCCGTAGCCCACGGTGTAGAAGCCGAGATCCTCGAGGTAGCTCGTGAGACCGGCCTTCTCGTAGTAGTCCGTGACGACCTTCGATCCCGGCGCGAGGGTCGTCTTGACCCACGGCTTGACCTTGAGGCCCTTCTGCGCGGCGTTCCGCGCGAGCAGGCCGGCCGCGAGCATGACCGACGGGTTCGAGGTGTTGGTGCACGACGTGATGGCCGCGATCGCGACGGCGCCGTGGTCGATCGTGAAGCCCTCACCGTCGGACAGCTCCACCTTGGTGGGCTTCGACGCGGTGCGCGGCGAGTGGCTCGCGGCGAACTGGTGGTGGTGGCTCACATCGTGCTCGGCCGGGGCGTGCGCGCTCTCCTCGTCCTGCGGTGTGAAGCCGATCGGGTCGGAGGCCGGGAAGGTCCCCTCGACGGCCGCGTCGACCTGCGAGTGGCCCGGGGTGGTGTAGTTCTCGAGGTCGACCTCGAACTGCGACTTCGCCTCCGAGAGCTCGATGCGGTCCTGCGGACGCTTCGGGCCCGCGATCGACGGGACGACCGTCGCCAGGTCGAGTTCGAGGTACTCGCTGAAGACGGGCTCGACCGACGGGTCGTGCCAGAGCTTCTGCTCCTTCGCGTAGGACTCGACGAGCGCGACCTGCTCCTCGCTCCGGCCCGTGAGGCGGAGGTAGTCGAGGGTCACGTCATCGATGGGGAACATCGCGGCGGTGGAGCCGAACTCGGGGCTCATGTTGCCGATCGTCGCGCGGTTGGCGAGGGGGACCTCGGAGACGCCCTCGCCGTAGAACTCGACGAACTTGCCGACGACGCCGTGGCGGCGGAGCATCTGCGTGATCGTGAGGACGACGTCCGTCGCCGTGACGCCGGTGGGGATCGCGCCGGTGAGCTTGAAGCCGACGACCTTGGGGATGAGCATCGAGACGGGCTGGCCGAGCATCGCGGCCTCGGCCTCGATGCCGCCGACGCCCCAGCCCAGCACACCGAGGCCGTTGACCATCGTCGTGTGCGAGTCGGTTCCGACGCACGTATCGGGGTAGGCGCGGAGGACGCCGTCCACCTCGCGGGTCATGGTGACGCGGGCGAGATATTCGATGTTGACCTGGTGGACGATGCCCGTCCCCGGCGGCACGACCTTGAAGTCGTCGAACGCCGTCTGTCCCCAGCGGAGGAACTGGTACCGCTCGCCGTTGCGCTCGTACTCGAGCTCGACGTTGCGCTCGAGGGCGTTCTCAGAGCCGAACAGGTCGGCGATGACGGAGTGGTCGATGACCATCTCGGCCGGGGCGAGCGGGTTGATCTTGTTCGCGTCGCCGCCGAGCGCCTCGACGGCCTCTCGCATGGTCGCGAGGTCCACGATGCAGGGGACGCCGGTGAAGTCCTGCATGACGACGCGCGCTGGGGTGAACTGGATCTCGGTGTCGGGCTCGGCCGTCGGCACCCAGCCGCCGAGAGCGCGGATGTGCGACGCGGTGATGTTGGCGCCGTCCTCCGTGCGCAGGAGGTTCTCGAGCAGCACCTTCAGACTGAACGGGAGCTTCTCGTGCCCCTCGACCGCGTCGATGCGGTAGATCTCGTAGTCGGTGCCGGAGACGTGGAGCGTGTCCTTCGCTCCGAAGCTGTTGACCGTTGACACGATGCCTCTCCTTCGTCGGCGCCGTCGGCGCGCTCATGTCAATCTTGGATTCCCCGAGCGCCCCCGGCTAGCAAGGAGGACCTAACTTCCCGCACCGGATCCGCGGCGCTCGTCGGAGCCGCGATTTATCTTGATGTCGAGATAAATGCTACAGCAGTTCCGGCTCAGTCGGTCGCCGGGCGAGCACCGCGCAGGACGGAGCGGATGACGAGGACGGTGAGAACGAGCACGGGCGCGTAGAGCGGCACGCCCATCACGAGTCTCATCGTCCCGAGCGCCTCGACGTTGCCCGCGAAATACAGCGGCAACTGGACGATGAGGCGGAGGGCGAAGAGCGCGCACCACACGAGGGTGAGGGCCGCGTAGATGCGGCGCAGGCGCTTGTCCGAGCGCCACGACGCGCCGGTGCCGGTGAGGAGGCCCGCGATCACGCCGATGAGCGGCCACCCCGCGAACACCGAGGCGAGGAGGACGAGGAGGTAGCCCCCGTTCAGCCAGAAGCCGGGGACGTAGTAGTCCTCCGGTCGGTTGTTGAGGAGCGCGAGCACGGCCGAGAGCGCGATCCCGAGGAGCCCGCCCACCGCCGGAGTCATGGGCTGGCGCTGGATGGCGCGGACGGCGATGAAGAGGGCACCGACCGCGACCGGCACGACGATCGACCAGACGAGGTCCTGCGTGAGAGTGAAGACGACGAGGAACACGAGGCCGGGGAGCATCGCCTCGATGACCCCTCGTACGCCGCCGATCGCTCCCAGGACGGCTCGGCCGTCGAGCGACTCCGACTCGGAGAGTCGCCCGATCCCCGACGCCCGGGCGGCACCCTCGAGTCGCTTGCGCGCCTCGTCCTCCGAGCGTTCGTCGTGGGGCCGTTCGTCGGTGTCGCTCACGGCTCTACTCGGCGGCAGCGGCGTCGGCCGACGCCGGCATCTTGAGCGGGATCAAGT
>CAKTZW010000273.1 GCA_934636065.1 uncultured Labedella sp. | reverse complement strand
CGTGCGCAGCCGGTCGCGCAGCGCGTCGATCGCGCCAGGCAACCACTCCCACGTTTCCGGATCTCGCATCGCGAAGCCGTCCTTCGCGTAGAGGAAGAGCCAGCCGTCCCGGAGCTCGACGCTCACGCGGGCGGCACCGCCGTCGTCCACCAGGTGGGCGAGGACGTCGGGCGTGAAGATTGCGAGGGCGGTGCGTTCCGAGCCGGGCGGGCAGGAGAGCGTGAACGCGCGGCCGAAGCCGCCCTCGAGCGAGGGCTGCCGGCCCGTGGTGACGTCGTTCGGCAGGTGCCCGCCGTAGAGAGTGTGGTGGCCGCGCGCGTCGAGGACGAGGGGGGGCGGGTGCGTTGCCCCTTCGACACGCTCAGAAAGCGGGATGGAGACGAGGCGGACCGCCGCGTAGCCCCACTGGTGCGTCCGGTACTGCTTCCCGACGCCCGTCGCGTACTGGAAGTCGCCGATGTCGACGAGTCCGTCTCGGTCGTCGCGAATGACCGAGGAGGCGATGGGGCTGGAGCGTTGTCGGAAGAGCGACCCGGGGTAGCGGGGGGCGCTCGCCGTGCCGATCCACTGCATGCCGTTCACCTGGGCGAATCGCGCGAGCCGGTAGGCGTGCTCCCCGGATCGGAGGGCGGCGCGGGCTCCGATCACGGCGACCACCACCACGAGGGCTGCGATAGTGACGAGAGCGATCACCGGCACCGGGTGCAGGCCCTCCTCGGAGTCGGAGCCGATCACGAGGACGGGCACGACGATGCCGAGCGTGCCGCCGACGAGCAGGAGCCCCAGGACGAGGAGGACGACGGCGCCCGTCCGCGAGCGTCCGTCGCGACGCGACCGCACGAACGCGCGGACCGCGGCTCGATCGACGGGTCCGGTCAGCGGCGAGGTATCAAGGGGCACCTGATCACCGTACCGAGCGCGGGCGGGATCAGACGGACGGGCGGTACCCGCGGATGAGCTCGAGGAGCGCGTCGACGTGGTCGGCCATGGAGAACTCGGGTTCGAACAGCCACTGCACCTGCAGCCCGTCGGCGAGCGCGATGAGCATGCGCGCGAGCATGGCGGCGTCGAGCGACCGGTGCACCTCGCCGGCCTCCTGACGGTCGCGGAGCTCGGTGGTCAGCATCTCCTCGAGCGCGCGGTACCGCTCGACGAAGAAGTCGTGGGCCGGGTGCTCGGGGTCGACGCCGTCGGAGGAGAGGCTCGCGTAGAGGTGCGCGAGCCCTGGGACGGCGGCATTGCGGCGGATGACCTCGCTGAAGGAGTCGAGGGCCCGCCCGGAGCTGGCCGCGGAGCGCTCGTCGCGCACCCGCAGCACCTCCGCGAAGAGCTCCTCCTTCGAGCCGAAGTGGTGCAGGACGCCGGCGTTCGTCAGGCCGACCCGTTCGCCGATCTCGCGGAGGCTCGAGCGGCGGAAGCCGTTCTCCGCGATCACGTCGAGGGCGACGCGCAGGATCTCGTCGCGTTTCGCTCGCCCCTTCGCGTACCCCGTGGCCATTCGCCGATCATACCGGCGAAGAGCCAAAAACCTACCGACGATAGGGTTTACTGCTACGCTCGGTGCACCCGCCCCGACCGGGGCACGACCGCGACGAGGCGACGGAGCCGCACATGACCGACATCGACGAGGGCCGCCTGCTCGGCCTGCTGGAGAAGCTCGACCTCGAGGAGAAGGTGCTCCTCCTCACGGGACGCGACTTCTGGACCACGCACCGCCTGGAGAAGATCGGCCTCCGCCGCATCCTCGTGTCCGACGGGCCGAGTGGCGTGCGAGGCGAGGTGTGGGACGAGCGCTCGCCGTCGCTCAACCTGCCCTCCGCGACGGCGCTGTCCTCGTCGTGGAGCGTCGAGACCGCCGCGCGGTACGGTGCGGTCGCAGCGGCCGAGGCCCGCCGGAAGGACGTCGACGTCGTCCTCGGTCCGACCATCAACCTCCATCGCTCACCGCTCGGCGGGCGTCACTTCGAGGCCTTCAGCGAGGATCCGGTGCTCACGGCGGACCTCGCCGCCGCCTACGTCGCGGCCGTGCAGGAGAACGGCGTGGGAGCGACGCCCAAGCACTACGTCGCGAACGACTTCGAGACCGACCGCTTCACGGCCGACGTCCGGGTGGACGACCGGGCGCTCCGCGAGCTGTACCTGCTCGCCTTCGAGCGGGCGATCGTCGAATCGCGCGCGTGGCTCGTGATGAGCGCGTACAACTCGATCAACGGCGCGACCGCCACCGAGAACGAGCTGCTCGAGACGCCGCTCAACTCCGAGTGGGGCTTCGACGGCGTCGTCATCAGCGACTGGACAGCGGTTCGCAGCGTCGAGAGCGCCAAGCACTCCCAGGACCTCGTCATGCCGGGGCCCGACGGCCCGTGGGGCGAGGCGCTCGTGGCGGCCGTGCGTTCGGGCGACGTGGAGGAGTCGGCGATCGACCGGAAGGTCCTCCGTCTGCTGCGACTCGCCGCTCGGGTCGGTGCCCTCGAGGGCTTCGACGGGACCCCCGTGCGCACGCCGGAGGACGGCGTCGCCTTCACGCGGGAGGCCGAGGTCGATGGCATCGTCCTCGTCGAGAACGACGGAGTGCTTCCGCTCGCCGCGCCCGCGCGCATCGCCGTCATCGGACACAACGCGCGCCAGGCGCGCACGCAGGGCGGCGGCAGCGCGACCGTCATCCCGGCGAGCACCGTGGCGCCGCTCGAGGGCATTCGCGCGCGATACCCGGACGCCGAGGTGACGTACTCGCTCGGTGCCGTCGTGCAGGAGGGCATCGCGGAGTTCGCCCCGCAGAGTATGCGGAACCCGGCGACGGATGGACAGGGGGCGCGCGTGCGGTTCCTCGACGCCGACGGCGCCGAGCTGTTCGCCGAGGATCGGTTCGCGAGCGCCCTCGTGTACTTCGGTGGCGACGCCCCCATCGGTGCCGCCCGCACGTTCGAGTTCCACACCGTCTTCACCCCCGAGGC
Organism: uncultured Labedella sp.; assembly: GCA_934636065.1. Lineage (GTDB taxonomy): Bacteria > Actinomycetota > Actinomycetes > Actinomycetales > Microbacteriaceae > Labedella. The sequence continues at coordinate 1,243 of CAKTZW010000273.1, read as the reverse complement.
GACGGGTCCCATCGGACTCGGGTTCTCGGCCGTCGGGACCGGGCGGATCTTCGTGGACGGCGAGCTCCGCGCCGAGGCGACGACCGAGGCGGACGGCACGGACCTCGGCGCCGCCTTCCTGGCCCCGCCGTCGGTGTCCACGGAGATCGACACCGTCGCCGGCACGCCCATCGACGTCCGCATCGAGTTCGAGCGGGCGGGAGCGATCGAGGGGATGTCCAACGCGATGTCGATCACGATCGGAACGGAGCCGGCCGTCGCGGACCCGGACGCCCTCATCGCCGAGGCGGCCGAGGCCGCGCGAGCGGCGGAGGTCGCGGTCGTCGTCGTGGGCACGAACTCCCGGGTCGAGTCCGAGGGCTACGACCGCTCGGATCTCCTCCTCCCCGGGCGCCAGGACGACCTCGTCCGCGCCGTCGTCGCCGCCAACCCCCGCACGATCGTCCTCGTGAACTCCGGGTCGCCCGTCGAGCTGCCGTGGCGGAACGAGGTCGCGGCCCTCGCTCTCACGTGGTTCGGCGGCCAGGAGTACGGGAACGCGGTCGCCGACGTGCTGAGCGGAGATCGCGAGCCGGGCGGGCGCCTCCCCACCACCTGGCCCGCCGCGATGGCCGACGTCCCGGTCATCGACGTCACCCCCGTCGACGGGACCGTCCGCTACGACGAGGGCATCCACATCGGCTATCGCGCGTGGCTCCGATCGGCGGCGACACCCGCCTACCCCTTCGGCTTCGGCCTGGGCTACACGAGCTGGGCGTTCGGCGAGGCGAGCGTGTCGGCGTTCGGCGTGGACGACGCCGCGGTGGTCGAGGTGCCCGTGCGCAACACCGGCGACCGTGCCGGGAAGCACGTCGTGCAGGTCTACGCGTCGCGTTCGGACTCGGCCGTCGATCGTCCCGTGCGCTGGCTCGTCGGCTTCACCGTCGTCCGCGTCGAGGCGGGGGCCGAGGCGACGGCCGCGGTCCGTGTACCGCGCCGCGCTCTGGCGCACTGGGCGGACGGCTGGGTCGTCGAGCCCGGCGCGTTCACGCTCGCGATCGGGTCGTCGGTCGTCCACCTCCCGGTGACCGCGACGATCGAGGCCTGACCTGCGTTCCCCTTCCCATTGCCGACCGCTCCCCATCGCGCCGACCGCTCGACAGTCTTGTGGAGCGGTCGGCGGAGGGTGAAGCGGTCGGCGGATCGAGGGAGCGCGCGGGCCGAGCCGTCGACTCAGCGGGCGGCCAAGTCGGCGGGGAGAGAG
>CAKTZW010000272.1 GCA_934636065.1 uncultured Labedella sp. | reverse complement strand
GAGCACAAGGATGCGGCCTTCAAGCTCGTCTCCTTCCTCATGAGCCAGGACGTCAACTCGGAGCTCTCGACCATCGCCAACGCGTTCCCCGGCAACACCGAGTCGGTGCCCGCGTTCGTCGAGGACGACGAGCTCTTCGCGACGGCCTTCGAGATCTACCAGGCCGGCTACCCCGCGAACGAGTTCACCGGACTCCCCGTCGCCGAGGAGCTCATGCGGCAGTTGGGCGAGCAGTTCCAATCCGCCCTCGACGGGCAGCAGTCCATGAGCGAGGCGCTCGAGAAGGCGCAAGCGGCCTGGGAAGCCGAGTTCTGATCATCCGCCACCGGATCGGGTGCCGCGCCGTGCGGCGCGGCACCCGCCCCCTCGAGAAGGTCGAGTCCCCATGACTCTCCGCACTCTGACCCCTCCCGACACCGAGGCGCTCGTCACGGGCGCGCCGCCGTCGCGGAAGCGGCGCCAGCTGCGTCGGACCGCCGAGTCCTACGGCTTCCTGTCGCCGACCCTCGTCCTGCTGCTCGTCCTGATGATCATCCCGATCGTCATGGTGATCGGGTACTCGTTCCAGGACAACGTCATCCTCGGATCCTCCGACGGCTTCGTCGGCTTCGACAACTACGTCGCGATCCTCACCGAGGCCGGCTTCTGGAAGGCGACGGGGAACACCCTCTTCTTCACGATCGTGAGCGTCGCTGCGCACCTCGTGCTCGGGCTCACCTTCGCGATGCTCCTCAACAGCCGCCTCATCGGCGCCGTTCCCCGCGCGATCTTCCGCGCCCTGTACGTGCTGCCGTGGCTGTTCACCGCCGCCGTCATCGCCGTCCTTTGGCGCATGCTGCTCGCCCCCAACGGGATCGTGAACTTCCTGCTGCAGACGGACATCGAATGGCTCGCCTCGCCCGACCTCGCCCTGGGCTCCGTGACGTTCATCAACATCTGGGCCGGCTACCCGTTCTTCATGGTGAGCCTGCTCGCGGGTCTGCAGGGGATCCCGCAGGACCTCTACGAGGCCGCGACGGTCGACGGCGCCAACGGCCCGCAGCGCTTCCGTCACGTGACGCTCCCGCAACTGCGCCCGATCATCGTGAGTCTCATCCTGCTCGATCTCATCTGGACGTCGCAGCAGTTCGCGCTCATCTGGATGACGACCGGCGGCGGCCCCATCGACGTCACCGAGGTGCTGAGCACCTACACCTACAAGCTCGCCTTCGCGAACTACGACTTCTCCCTCGCGGCGACGTCCGCCGTGCTCGTCCTCCTCATGTCGATGGTGCTCGCGATCCTCTACGTGCGCCACCAGAAAGCGAGGGACTGACATGTCGCTCACCGTCAAGAGCCGCACTCGCACGGCGCGCGTCGCCGTGATCGTGGGGCTCGTCCTCGGAGCCGTCTTCGCGGCCGGCCCCATCCTGTGGATGCTCTCGAGCTCGTTCAAGTCGAACACCGAGATCTTCGAGCTGCCGCCGCGGCTCATCACCGGCACCTTCTCGTTCGACGCCTACGTCGCGATCCTCACCGACGCCGAGACGGTGCGGTTCTTCATCAACAGCTACGTCGTCGCGGGGACGGTGACGCTCCTGACGCTCGCGGTGGCGATCCAGGCGGCATACGCGTTCAGCCGATTCGAGTTCCGCGGGAAGCGCGTGCTCAACGTCATCGTCGTGAGCGTGCAGGCGGTGCCACCGATCACGCTGCTCATCCCGTACTTCGGGCTCGTCGTGGCGCTCGGCCTCTACAACACCTACCCGGGGCTCATCCTCACCTACATGGTGTTCACGCTGCCCTACGGGATCATCATGATGACGGGCTACTTCAACACGATCCCGCGCGAGCTCGACGAGGCGGTCCGCGTCGACGGCGCCGGGTCCTTCACGGCCCTGTGGCGCGTGCTCGTCCCGATCTCGGTCCCCGGCATCGTCTCCGTCGGCATCTACACGTTCATGATCGCGTGGAACGAGTACCTGTTCGCCCTCACCCTGACCCGCACGAACGACATGCGCACGGTCCCGATCGGCATCCAGCTGCTCATGGGACAGCACTCCTACGAGTGGAACCAGATCATGGCGATGAGCATCCTCGGGTCGATCCCCGTGCTGATCCTCTTCCTCGTGCTGCAGCGCTACTTCATCAGCGGACTGACCGCCGGTTCCGTCAAGAGCTGACGCCCGGACACCGACCACCACCCAACAAGGAGAAACAACAGTGCTCTACACCGGCAAGTCCATCCTCGACGTCGCGAACGACCACAACTTCGCGATCCCCGCCTTCAACATCAGCGACTGGGCCATGTTCACCGGCATCATGGACGCGAGCGAGGAGCTGGACGCCCCCGTCATCATCGCGATCCACCCCGACGAGGTCGCCCACATCACGACGGACCTCATCCCCGCGATGCACTCCCGCGCGCACCGCTCGAGCGTGCCGGTCGCGATCCACTGGGACCACGGCGGAACATACGAGCAGATGATCGCGGCGATCCAGGCCGGCTTCACGTCCGTCATGATCGACGCGTCGCTGCTCCCGTTCGAGGAGAACGTCGCGATCACGCGCGCCGTCGTCGACGCGGCCCACGCCGTGGGCGTCCAGGTGGAGGGCGAGCTCGGCACGATCGGCGCGAACGACAGCTACGGGGAGTCCGGAGCGGCGGAGATCATCTACACGAACCCCGCCGACGCCCTCCGGTTCGTCGAGGAGACGGGCGTGGACAGCCTCGCCGTCGCGATCGGCACGTCGCACGGCCTCTACCCGTCGGACAAGAACCCGGAACTGCGCCACGACCTCCTCGAGGAGATCAAGGCCGCCGTGGGGATCCCGCTCGTCCTGCACGGCGGATCGAGCAACCCGGACTCGGAGCTCGCGCGCGCCGTGTCCCTCGGGATCAACAAGATCAACATCTCGAGCGACATCAAGGTCTCGTACCACAACCGGATGCGCGAGGTCCTCGGCACCGACGAGCGGCTGCGGGAGCCCAACGCGATCCAGCCGGAGCCCATCGCCGCGATGAAGGTCACGGCCGCGCAGAAGATCGAGCTCTTCGGCGCGACCGGCAAGGCGACTCTCTACTGACGTCCGGAATCGTCGATGATGGCAGCCATGGAGGCGACGGGCGGGCCGGGCGCACTCGTGCTCGGACTCGGCGGCACGGTGGACTACGAGGTGCGGTGGGACACGACCGTCGTGGAGCGTCTCGCCCGTGAGCACGGCGTCCGGCGCGACGAGCTCACCACGACGGCTCCCATCATCGACGAGCGGAGTCTCCTCGTCACCATCCTGGCCTTCCTGGACCGGGGTGACGGCGGGGAACGGCTCGTCGCCTCCTCCCGCGTGATCGAGGGCTTCGCGGAGCGCTTCGAGACGCGCGTCACCCTGGGAGGGACGGGCGTCCGGGCGGGGCTGGCCCTCCACCGGCTCGGCATCGGGAGCGTGCAGCACCTCGTCTCGATCGACGACACGGTGCGCCGGCTGCTGCCCGAGGGGATCGACGTCATCTGCTCGGCGCCACGGGACTCGCTGGATCCCCACGTGATCGTGCAGTACCCGGAGGGGGCCGTCGTCCGGCTGCCCGACGGGGAGGTCGTCTCGACGACCGCCAATCGGCTGATCTTCGCGAACGACCCGCCCAATCGGACGATGGCGCTCGCCGTGGAGCTCCCTGCCGTCCTCGCAAGCGCCTCGGCGTTCCTCGTGTCGGGGTTCAACACGATGCAGGACGAGGCGCTGCTGCGCTCCCGGCTCGACGAGCTCGCGCGAGCGATGGACACGCTGCCGGACGACGCGCTCGTCTACTACGAGGACGCCGGGTTCTACGAGCGCACGTTCGCGCAGGTCGTGCGGGACCGCCTCCGGTCACGCATCGACGTGTACGGGATGACCGAGGACGAGCTCGGCGAGTACGTCGGGCGCCCCGTCGATGTGCTCGACCCGGACGACGTCGTCGTCGCGCTGCGCGAGGCCCATCGCCTCATCCCCGCGCCGACGCTCGTCGTGCACTCCCAGGCGTGGGCCGTCGCCGTCGGACCGACGGCGGCGCACCACCTCGAGGGGCTGCGGAGCGCTGTGCGCATGGCGGCGACCCGGTATCGGCTCGGCGACACATTCGAGGCCGCCGACCTCGAGGACACCGACGCGCTGCCGCGACATCGGCGGGGCGAGGAGGTCGTGGCGGCCGCCGTGCGGGGGATCCCGGGAGCGGTCGGCG
>CAKTZW010000271.1 GCA_934636065.1 uncultured Labedella sp. | reverse complement strand
GCTTCGATCCGGCCGCCGTTCGCGCGTTCGTCGACGCCTCGGACGGCGACGTGGGGCTCGGCGGTGCGATGCTCTCGGCGCACGCGATCCGCGCCGGCATCGTCGACGAGTACGTGCAGTTCATCAACCCGATCATCGTCGGCGGCGGCACACCGCAGTTTCCCCTCGGCGTCCACGTCGACCTGCGGCTGCTCGAGCAGCGTCGGTTCGGCAACGGGGTGATCTACGCGCGGTACGCCGTGCGGTGATGCGGGCGGGCGCCGTGGGCGCCGATCGGGCCGATCGGTCGCTTGAACTGATACCTCGACCGCCGCGGACCGACGTAGAGCCGTCGGCCCCTCTACCTCAGGAAAGCTAGATGATTGGAGCGTGCCGACAGCGACGAACTATTCAGCGACCGACGACGAAGCGGGCGCTGAACGCCCCGATCTCCTTCAGCTAGCACCGGGAATCAACTTTACTGCTTGGGGTGAATTGAAGTGGGCCCGCGCCAATCGACATCTGGCGGACCTGCAGACAAGCTTCACGGAGTGGCATTCGAGTGTCCCGGTCTTCACGGAGGGCATATTTCGAGACGATGAAACCATCGACGTCATTCAGCGAGCGCCGCGCGGCGTGCCCATCCACGAGTGGGCCCTCACGCTTGGGGACGCCGTCCACAACCTCCGCAGTGCTTTTGATGCGGTTGCCTGGGGTATTGCTCATTTCGGAGACGGGGAGCCGGAACGGCCGTGGCAAGTCGAGTTCCCAATAGCTCGAGACGCCAAGCAGTGGCGGAGGTCAGTAGAACGCTGGATTGGCAAGCTCGACCCCGAGTTCCAGCATCGGATCGAGACACTGCAGCCCTTTACATACGCAGCCGAGGCGGACAGCAGCCTTCTCGCCATCCTTCACGACCTAGACATTCGGGACAAGCATCGGCGGACGATTCAAGTGTCTGCGAATGTCAATCGCCTCGACCTACGTGGAGCTGTCCGGTACGTCGACCCCTCAGCCGACGCGGAACCGCGCCTCGAAATGCACGCCCCCGCCGAAGGGATCCACGACGGATATATCGTCGCCACACTTCACACGGGTGCACCTATTCACAGAGATGCGACCTTCCGACTGCAGCCCGAACTCACAATGGTGATGGAGCACAACGAGACGACCTACGACGTGTCCACTTTCGGTGTTCAACTTGTGACCGAGACGCGCCGATACTTGGACATCCTCTATAGCGGTCTCGCGAGCGACCAATAGGAGATCCAGCTCAGCGCGCACGGCGGGTGGCGCGCGCTTAGCTAATCGTCGCGTGGGACACTCTCACCGCTTGAGGGCGGTAGTTGGGCGTCCAGGGCGTCAGTCCTCGCTGGCGCCCTCGTGTGGCTGCAGCGCTGTGCGTTACCAGCGGTGGTGCACGGCGGCGCGGAAGTACCGGTCGTAGAGGTCGCGGACCGAGGACTGGAACCCCTCGCTGAGGGGCGGGATGTCGCCGGCGGCGGCGTTCGCCTCCGCCTGCTCGACCGAGCGGGCACCGGGGATCACGCTGCTGACGCCGGGCTGCTGCGCCACCCACGCGAGGGCGACCTGCGCCGTGCTGAACTCGGACGCGTCCGGCTCGCCGTCCGGACCGGCCAGCGGCTCGGATGCGACGAGGGCCGCGAAGTCCTGCGCGGCTGCCACGCCGGTCTCGAAGTCGACGCCGGCGAAGGTCTCGCCGACGTCGAACGCCTCGCCCGAGCGGTTGTAGTTCCGGTGGTCGTTCTCCGCGAAGGTCGTCTCGGTCGTGTACTTGCCGCTCAGCAGGCCGGACGCGAGCGGGACGCGCGCGATGATGCCGACGCCCGCCTCGGCGGCGGCCGGAAGCACACGATCGAGCGGCTTGAGGCGGAAGGCGTTGAGGATGATCTGGACTGTCGCGGTGCCGGGGCGGGCGATCGCGGCGAGCGCCTCCTCCGCCGTCTCGACGCTCACGCCGTAATGCCGGATGACGCCCTCCTCGACGAGGGTGTCGAGGGCGTCGTAGACGGCGTCGCTCGAGAACACGGGGGTGGGAGGGCAGTGCAGCTGCACGAGGTCGAGGGTGTCGACGCCCAGGTTGCGGCGGGAGCGGTCGGTCCACGCGCGGAAGTTCTCGAGCGTGTAGTTCTCGGGCACCTGGTCGACGCGGCGCCCCATCTTCGTCGCGACGGTGAGGTCGAGGTCCGGATTCTGCGCCCGGTAGCGGCCGATGAGACTCTCGCTCCGACCGTCGCCGTAGACGTCGGCCGTGTCGAAGAACGTGACGCCGGCCTGAACCGACGCGTCGAGGACCGCGAGAGCGTCCGATTCGGAGACGTCACCCCAGTCCGCTCCGAGTTGCCACGTGCCGAGTCCGATGACCGAGACGGTCGCACCGGTGCGACCGAGAGTGCGCTTTTCCATGTCTGTCAGCGTAGGCGCTGCGCCCGGCCGCGACGACGGCTTGCGCTGGTCCGGGAAGCCGTCGATGCGCACCGGAACCGAGCGCTCCCGCGACACGCCTCGACGGGCTCAACGACCGGGGAGCACGTTCCCTGAGTCTGTCGAAGGGCACCGGACCACAGGTTGCCGCGACACGCTTCGACGGGCTCAGCGACCGGGGAGGTCGAGGACAGGCACGGCTAGGCTGCCCGCATGGCCGCATCCTTCGCCGAGGCGCAGCAGAGCCTCCTCGCGCTCAACAACGACGAGCTCCCCTTCACCTACGACCCGACGCCCGACGGCGTCGTCGCCCGGTGGAAGTACGCCGACGTGAAGTGGCACAACTACGTCGCCGCGGGGAAGATGGAGCGCGAGTACGAGCTCCAAGTCGTCCTCGACCCGGACACGGCGACGTGGCGGTTCCACGAGAAGTCCTCGAGGTCGGAGTCGCACGCGAGCCTCCGCGGCGCGGGAATGTCGAAATCCTGGCACAAGGGGCCGCAGAAGACCTTCTCCTTCCAACTGGGAGCGGCCGCCCATGCGGAGCAGACGGACCGTGACGGTACGCGCGACGGCAACATCTTCAGTTGGGCGTTCACGACGGACGAGGTCAAGCAGCCCGTCGTCGCGACGCTCGAGTCCCTCGGCTGGTCGAGCGGCAACGGCTTCTTCTCGCGCCTCTTCGGCGGCTGAGCCGCGTTGCGCGGGCTCCCGCCCGGGCGGGAGCGATCGCGAGTCCACCCCGTCGCCCCCCGACCGGACCAATTACATCCTCACCGTGACCGCGGCTCAGTTCGGGACGGTCGGATGCTACGAGTCCGCGACCGGGATCGTCTCCCTCAGCCGCTGAATCGGGCGGTGTGTCCCCGCGGTCTCAGGCGTCACGCGTCTTCGCGGACGCCGCGGTCGAGGAGGCGCAGGAACGCGCTGAGTTCCGCGAGCGCCGCGGGGGTGTGCGGGAGGTAGTCGGTGAGGGCCGGGCTGTGAACGAGGAAGGCCGCCCACTTCGCCCGGGAGATCGCGACGTTGAGCCGGTTCTTCATGAGGAGGAACGACATCCCGCGCGGGGCCTCGGTGGGTGAGGACGCCGCGAGCGACAGGATCGCGACGACCGCCTCCTGGCCCTGGAACTTGTCCACCGTTCCCACCCGCACGTCGAGGAGCCCGGCGGCGTGGAGGGCGGCGTGCACCTCGGCGACGTGCGCGTTGTACGGGCACACGACGATGACGTCCGACTGCGCGAGCGGGTGGCGATCGAGGGGCTGACCGTCGACGATGGTGCCCGGGTCGGTCCACTCGAGGTCGAGCACGCGACGCACGATGTCGACGACGGCCGCGGCCTCCTCGGGCGAATGCGTCGCGTTCCCCTCGTGGGCGACCGGGAGGACGTGCACCCCGGCCGCGAGGCCCGTGAGGTGCCGATCGTTCGTAGCGGCAGCGGAGTGCAGCTGCCCGGCGTAGGAGAGGTCGGAGACCGCGGCTGTGACGGCCGGATCCATGCGCCAGCTCTGCGCCAGGAAGTAACCCAGCGCGTGGGGCAGGACGTCCTCGCCGTCGGCCACGAAGCCGAGCGCCGACGTGTCGATGGGTTCGGGGTGGATGCCCTGCGTGACCTGCGGGAGCTGCTGCGGGTCTCCGAGCAGCAGCAGGTTGCGCGCGGCGACGCTCGCCGCGATGGTGGGCGCGAGGGAGAACTGCCCGGCCTCTTCGACGACGAGCAGGTCGAGCTGCTCGCGCTCGAAGCGGGCGGTGTTGCTGAAGTCCCACGCCGTCCCGCCGACGACGTAGCCC
>CAKTZW010000270.1 GCA_934636065.1 uncultured Labedella sp. | reverse complement strand
CCTGAAACCCTCGCGCGGCGCTGCCTTGAGGCGCTGGAGGAAGCTGAGGAGGCGGACCGCCTCGTCGTAGCGGGCGAGCGCCGTGTCGCGCGCCGCGTCCACCCCTCGGGCCGCCCGACGGAAGGTGACGCCGACGACGAGGGCGACAAGCCCGATGATGAGGCCGTAGGAGGCGTCGAACAGGCCCACCTGCCGCTGCTCCGGCTCGTTCGTGATGGTGCGACCGATCCCGTAGATGATCGGCGAGACGACGGTGTAGAGGACGGCCAGTCTGACATCCATCGAGAAGACGGCGCAGGCCCCGGCGACGGTGAGCAGGTACCAGAACCAGGGCTCCCCCGCGTTGGAGCCCTGGACGTCGATGAGCGGCGGCCAGATCAGGAGGATGACGATGTAGCCGCAGGCGAAGACGAGGGTCGCCGCCCGCATCCCCCGCAGCACCACCGATGCGACGACCGTCGCGATCATCGTCGCGGTCATGAAGACGAACGCGACGATGCCCGCGGGCCGTGTGAGCATGTCGGGGCTGGTGAGCCCGAGCCACAGCGCCTGTCCTCCGAAGACGACGGTCGCGATCCCGATCGTGCGGGAGAACAGCTCCTCGACGCGTCCCGAGCTGAAGACCTTGCGGCCCGACAGCTCACCGCGCGCGCCGATGGACTCGGCGACGCTTCCGGCGCGGAAGCGGCCGCGGCTCCTCTCAGTCACCGTCCGCGTGACCGGGGTTCAGCTCGGGCAGGATGCCGTCCTCGACGGCGCGGCGCAGCAGGTCGACCTTCGTCGGCGCCGGGCGGCCGACCTCGACGTACTTGCTGCGGATGCGTCCGAGATGCTCCTTCGCGGTCGAGACCGCGATGCCGAGTTCGAGGGCGACCTGCTTGAGCGGCAGTCCCGACGCGTAGAGATGCAGGACGTCGCGTTCGCGGCGCCCGAGCTGAACTGTCGCGAACTCGCTGTCCGCGTCGATCGCGCTCGCCCACTCGAGGTTGTTGAGGACGCCGCCGGCCGCGACCGTCGCGATCGCGTCGACGATGACGTCGGTCGGCGAGGCCTTGGGGATGACGCCCGCGACGCCCGCGGCGAGCGCCTCGCGCACGCTCGCGACGCGATCCGCGATGCTGTGGATGAGGACGGCAGCCCCCGTCGCGTGGGCGCGCTGCACGTTGTCGGTGATCGAGGAGCCGTCCTCGAGGGACAGATCGAGCACGACGATGTCGACGGGTTCCTCGGCCGCTCGGCGCACGAAGGCGTCGACCGTCGAGACGCTGTGGACGACGTCGTACCCGGCCATGGCGCACACCGCCGAGACGCCCAGCCGGACGGACTCGTGGTCATCGATGATCGCTACCCTAACCATGCGCTCATCGTAGCGTCAGGATGTGCGCTCCTCGGAGCGCACGAAGGCGGCGACGGCCTCGACGTGGTGCGTGTGCGGGAAAAGGTCGAACGCCCGCAGCGAGGCGAGCGCGTATCCCGCCTCGGTCAGGGCCCGGGTGTCGCGGGCGAGAGCGACCGGGTCGCACGCGACGTAGACGATCTGGGCGGGGTCCAACGCGGCGAGCTCGGCGACGACGGCGGTCCCGGCGCCGGAGCGCGGCGGGTCGAGGATCACCGTGGCGCCGCGGTACCGGGAGAGATCCCGTTCGCGGGAGAGCGAGCGCACGAAGCGGTCCACCCGATCGGTGACCGCGCGGGCGCCCACGATGTCGGCGAGGTTCTCGGCGGCGTGGTCGGTCGCCGACGACTCCGCCTCGACCGTCGTCACCCGCACGCCCGATCCGAAGCGGTCGGCGAGAGTGGCCGCGAACAGCCCCACTCCCCCGTACAGATCGAGGTTGGGAGCGGCGGGGTCGAAGCGGTCCTCGTCGATCGCGTCCGCGACGGCGGCGGACAGGAGCGCGGCCGACTCGTGGTGCACCTGCCAGAACCCGAGGGGCTCGAGCGAGAACGTCCGACGCCCGACCCGTTCGTGGACGAGGCCCGAGCGTGCATCGCCGTCGACGGCGACGACGACCCCGTCGGCCGACTCGACGACGTCGACCGTGGTCGCCCCGATCAGGCGCTCACGGAGCGGAGCGGCCGCCTCGATGCCGGGGGTCGCGAGGGGCAGGTCCTCGACGGGTACCACGCGATGGGAGCGCGCGGCGTACGGGCCGACGCGTCCCTCGTCGTCGACGTGCAGGGTCACGCGCGTGCGCCAGCGGAGACCGTCGCCGTCGCTGTCGGACGCCGTCGGCTCCACGACCGTCCGGGTCATGTCCGACTCGGGCGCGAGCCCGCCGAAGCGGACGAGGGCGTCGCCGAGCACGTCAGCCTTGAGCCGCCGCTGGTGCGGGAGCGCGATGTGGCCGAACTCCGCCCCGCCGGCGCGATCCGCCGGGACCCGATCGATCGCCGCAGCGGGCCACACGTGATCGACGCGATCGGCCGACGCCTCGAGGACCTCGAGGGTCTCCGCGCGCCAGAAGCTCTTCTTACGGGTGTCGACGAGGCGCGCCCCGACCGTCTCACCGGGAAGGGTGTCGGGGACGAAGACGACGCGGCCTTCGTGGCGAGCGACGAAGACGCCCCCGTGGGCTACGTTGGTGATCGTCAGATCCACGATGTCGGGTGCGTCGGCCATGCGTTCGAGCATGACACACGCCCGAGCACGAGAGGACGTCCCCGTGCTGCTGTACCTCGCCTCCACATCGCCGGCGCGCCTCGCCCTGCTCCGCACGAGCGGCATCGAGCCCGTCGTGCTGCCGTCGGCCGTCGACGAGGACGCGGTCCTCGCCGAAGCGGCGCTCCACCGCATCCTCTCGCCGGCGGAGATGGTCGCGCTGCTCGCGCGGGAGAAGGCGGAGGCCGTCGTCGAGACCGTCATCGCGTCCGGCGGTCGGCGCGGGCTCATCCTCGGAGGGGACTCGATGTTCGAACTCGACGGCGCCGTCTACGGCAAGCCGCACACGGCGGAACGGGCGCGGGAGCGCTGGCTGCAGCAGCGCGGGCGGACCGGAGTGCTCCATTCCGGGCACTGGCTCATCGACGTCGATCCGGCGGCCGGAGCGGTCGTCGGCGCGCGCGGCGCGACGGCCGCGGCGTCGGTCACCTTCGCCGACGACATCACGGAGACCGAGATCGACGCGTACGTTGCGAGCGGGGAACCCCTCGCCGTCGCCGGGGCGTTCACGATCGACAGCCTCGGCGCCCCCTTCATCACGGCCGTCTCGGGCGACCCGTCGACCGTCGTCGGCCTCTCGCTCCCGACGCTGCGGCGGCTCGTGCGCGAGTCCGGCCACGAGTGGACCGGGCTCTGGAACCGCGGCGGCGCGCTCTGACGGTATGAGCTGCGACGGCGTGCGCTGCGGTGGCCTGCGCTGCGGTGCTTTAGTCGCTTCCCACGCATCCCGGGCCCTTTTTTGTGTATGTTCCTCACAGGTCTGATCCGGTGCCCCAATAGACTCGTCTCTTGTGCCACGCATAACGAAGGTCCTCATCGCCAACCGGGGCGAGATCGCGGTCCGTGTGATCCGCGCAGCCCGCGACAGCGGAATCGGCAGTGTCGCCGTCTACGCGGACCAGGACAGGGACGCACTCCACGTGAAGCTCGCCGATGAGGCGTACGCCCTCGACGGCAGCACGAGCGCCGACACTTACCTCGTGATCGAGAAGCTCTTGAGCGTCGCCCGGCGCTCCGGCGCCGACGCCGTCCACCCGGGCTACGGCTTCCTCGCGGAGAACGCCGAATTCGCCCGGGCCGTCACGGCGGCCGGGCTCGTGTGGATCGGCCCGTCCCCCGACGCGATCGAGAAGCTCGGCGACAAGGTGTCGGCCCGTCACATCGCCGAGAAGGTCGGCGCCCCGCTCGCCCCCGGAACGCTCAACCCCGTCGCCGACGCGTCCGAGGTGCTCGACTTCGTCGACACGTACGGCCTCCCCGTCGCGATCAAGGCGGCGTACGGCGGCGGCGGACGCGGTCTCAAGGTCGCCCGCGAGCGCGAGGAGGTCGCCGAGCTCTTCGAGTCCGCGACGCGCGAGGCGATCGCCGCGTTCGGTCGCGGCGAATGCTTCGTCGAGAAGTACCTCGACAAGCCGCGGCACGTCGAGACCCAGTGCCTCGCCGACGCCGAGGGCAACGTCGTCGTCGTCTCGACCCGTGACTGCTCCCTCCAGCGCCGCCACCAGAAGCTCGTCGAGGAGGCCCCCGCGCCGTTCCTCACCGACGAGCAGACGGAGC
>CAKTZW010000269.1 GCA_934636065.1 uncultured Labedella sp. | reverse complement strand
GATGGTTGTGATCACGGTCGCCCCGGCCCAGCGGGCGAGCTGAATCGCCGCGTGGCCGACCGCACCGGCGCCGCCCGAGACGAGCACGATGCGGCCGTCGAGGGCCCCGGGAGCGAGCCGCTTCGGGCCGTCCTCCGACACGGTGAGGGCGCGGTGCGCGGTGACGGCGGGGACGCCGAGGCTCGCGCCCACATCGAACGAGGCCGCCTCGGGCAAGGACGCGACTCGGTCCACCGGAAGGATCGTGAACTCCTGAGCCGTGCCGGTGGGGCGCTCCTGCGCCGAGAGGAACGTCCACACGCGGTCGCCGACCGCGAGACCGTCCACGCCCTCGCCGACCGCGTCGATCACTCCGGAGCCGTCCTGGTTCGGGACGACCTCCCCGAACGGGAGCCGCTGTCCCGGTCCGCTGCCCTGCCGCGACTTCCAATCGGTCGGATTGACCCCGGACCGCACGACCCGGACGCGCACCTCCCCCCGGCCGGGTTCCGCGACCTCCCGGTCGACGAGGTGGAGGACGGAGGCGTCGCCCGTCTCGACGTAGACGACGGCTTTCTGGGTGCGCGAATCGGTGCTCATGGAATTCGACGCTACGACGACCTCGGCGGCTCCTCCACCCCCTCGACACACGGCGTCGCGGGGGCCGCCGGGAGCCGCGACCCGACGTCCCCGTGCCCCTGCGGCGATAGGGTGACGGCATGACGAGTGCACTGACGGGCCGGGTCGTCCTCCTCGCCGGAGCCACGAGCGATGCGGGACTCGCGGTCGCGCGTGGCCTCGTCGTCGTCGCGACGGGACGGGACGACGCGAAGCTCGCGGCGCTCGCGGACCGGGTCCCGGGGGTCGTGACCGAGCGCGTCGACCTGACGGACGCCACCGCCGTCGACGCCCTCGTGTCGCGCGCGCACGATGGGGCAGGACTGGTCGACGGCGTCCTGCACCTCGTCGGGGGATTCCGTCGCGGCGACGGCATCACGGAGCAGTCGGACGCCGACTGGGACGCGCTCGCGACGTCCCTCACGGCGCTCCGCCACGTGAGTCGCGCGTTCTATCCCGACCTCGTCGCCTCGGACGCCGGGCGGCTCGCGATCGTCTCATCGACCTCGGCGACGAAACCTCATCGCAACACCGCGAACTACTCGACGGTCAAGGCCGCGTCCGAGGCGTGGACGGCGGCTGTCGCGTCGGGCTTCTCCGCGGACACTTCGGCGACGGCCGCCGCGGTCGTCTTCGCGGTGTCGTCGCTCGCGGGACTCGAGGAGACGCTCGCGTCGCGCTTCATCGGCCTCTGGGACGAGGACGCGGCGGCGCTCAACGGCTCCCGCCACGTGCTCTCCGCCTGATCGCACAGTCTGATCGCACAGTCTGACCGCTCAGTCTGATCGCCTCGCACACGCTCGCGGCGACCGTCCGGAGCGATCGTCGGGAACGGCAGAGGGCGCCGCGACCATGGTCGCGGCGCCCTCCGTCAGTCTCTTCCGGGCTCTCAGTCCTCGACAGCGAGGCGACGCTTGCGCACGATCAGCGTCGCGGCGATGCCGGCGGCGACGAGCAGCCAGGCGCCGATGCCGATGGGGAGGAGGTCCGGCCCGCCGGTCACGGCGAGGTCCTCATCGTCGTCGCCGGGCGTCGCGGGCGACTCCGCCGGTGCGGCGAGCACCTCGAACGCGACGACGGCCGCGTCCGACGTGAGTGAGCCCACGGTCTGCGTCACGGTGAGGACGTTCTCGCCCTCGACGAGCGCGTCGGCGATGCGGACCTCCCAGTTGTCATCGGGGGACGCGGCAGCCGCCACGAGGTCGGCGCCCTCGGCGGGAGCCTCATCCGCGGATCCGTCGCCGCCCACGTCGTACGACCCGACCTCGACTCCGTTGACGGCCACCGTCACGCGAGAGTCCTCGATGGCGATACCGGAAGCAACCTCGGGAGCCTCATCGGCGGCGTAGATCGCGCCGTCCTCCGGAGTGGAGATGATCGGAGCGCTCGGCACGACGAAGAACAACGAGGAGTCCTCCGGCGACGTCTCGCCGTCGAGCGACTGCGTCGCCGTGATCGTGTACTGACCGTACGACAGGTCCGTCGGGACCGACCACGTGCCGTCGCTCTGGACCGTGGTGGTCGCCTCGACGTCCTTCGTGATCTCGATCGTCGCGCCGGGGAAGCCGGTGCCGGTGATCGCGGTGAGCCCGTTCTCGACCCGCTCGCGGTCGGTCGGGGAGAGGATGACCGGCGCGGCGAGCGGTGCGCGGACGACCTCGAGCTCGTAGGAGTTGGACTCGGACACGTTGAAGCCGTCGACGGCCTGCACGCTGAAGGCGAAGGAACCCAGGGTGTTCGGGGCCGGGAAGCTCCACCGTCCCTGCGCGTCCGACTCGACGGTGATCTCCTCGCCGCCCTCCGGCGTGATGACGATGTCGGTGGAGGCGGGGCCCGTCCCGGTGATGGCGGCGCCGCGCTCGACCTCTCCCCCGTTCGACGGGGTCGAGAGCTTCGGCGCGTCGAGCGCGAGCATGATCGTGTAGCCGCCGGTCAGCGCGAGACCGGCCTGGAGGTCGGCGGCCCACGTGACGGCCGTGCCGTCGTCGAGATTACCGCCGCCGCTCAGGACGCCGACAGCCGTCTCACCCTGGAAGATCGCTCCGCCGGAGTCCCCTTCCACGCTCGCGAGCTCGAGGGCGAAGCCCTTCACGACACGGCCGCTGACGACGCTCCAGCCCTGCTCCATGCCGGCGAGCGCCGTTCCGGTCGTGTATCCCGAGGTGCGGCCACTCTTGGCCACGGGCTTGCTCGAGTCGAACGCGCCGACCGACGAGATCTCAGTCGTCGAGAGCGAGAGGTCGTCCTGCTCGACGGTCGACCAGTCGGTCACCTCGGGCCGGACGTCGAGGGTCGGGAGCACGTCGATGACGGCGATGTCGACCGAGTTCGGGTCTCCATTCGCGCCCGTCGTGTTGCCCGGTCCGCCGAACTGCGAGAACCCGAACAGTCCGAACGGCGCCCGGATCTGCGGCTCGTCGCCGCCTCCCGCGGTGTCGGAGCTCGGGACGGTGAGGTAGGTCTCGTCGATGGCACCGTCGTCGGCGCAGTGGCCGGCGGTCACGACGGCCTGGTTGCCCTCGGGGTCCCACGCGCCGAAGCCGACCGAGCAGAGCGCGCCGTTGTTGTCGTCGAGCAGACCGACGTATCCGGCGCCTCCGACGACGTCCGTCGTGGCCAGCGAGGAGAAGGGGGTGGAGAGCGTCTTCACGACGACGTTCCCGTGCTCCGCATCGAACGCGTCAGCCGCCGCCGAGTCTCCCGATGTCAGGATGACGACGTTGCCGTCTCCGTCGCGGCCGACCGCTTCGACGCCATCCTCGGCGAGCATCTCGAGCGAGTTCGCCTCGAAGGCGGTCCCGGAGGTGGGGGCGTCCTCGGCCGCGGTCTCGGCGAAGGCCGGGGCGGCGAACAGGCCGCCGAGCCCGAAGGCCGTCGCGGTGCCGAGCGCGAGAGCGCGCCGAAGGCGTGATGTGGGGGGTTGGGCGGACACAGATCTCCTCTGACGAGTGTTGGGACGGGTAGCCCGATCCGGTGAGGCTCGCGGTGTGCAGGGCCGTGCGGGCGGAAGCGGGCTCCATTCGACGCTATCGGTACCCCCAGGAAATCCACACCCTCTTAAGAGGGACTTCTCATAGGATTTTGCCCATGTCCGGAAACCGCCCCTCCGCTTCCCGTCGAACCGGACGCCTCGTCACCGCTTTCGGCCTCCTCGCCGCGGGGATCTCCCTGTTCACGGCGTGCGCCGGTGGCACACCCGTCGGATCGGGAGATCAGCCCGAGCCGAGCGACGCCATCCTCGGCACCTGGGGGTCGACGGGCGAGCGGCAGCCGCATCTCGTCTTCGACAACGGCTCCGTGACAGGCACCGACGGCTGCAACGGCATCTCGACCACCTATTCGGTGGACGGCGACACCATCACCCTTTCGCGCTTCATGAGCACGAAGATGGCGTGCCCGGGTGTCGACACGTGGCTCCAGTCCGTCCGCACGGTGGAACTGGACGGCGACGCTCTCCTCGTCCGCAATGCGGCCGGCGACCACATCGGGACTCTCGAGCGCAACTGACGCGGCGTCGCCGAGGGCGCGTCTCGGCGACGCGCGCCGCGCCGCGGCATCCAGCCTATTGCCAGGTGGTGACCCGGACGTTGCCAGGTTGACCCCGCGAGCTTGCTGACTTGTG
>CAKTZW010000268.1 GCA_934636065.1 uncultured Labedella sp. | reverse complement strand
CACTCGCGGCTGGCTCCGGGCGTCGCGGACTGAGCCCGGCACCGTCGGGCCGAGCACATCCTGCGCCGCCGGGGCAGGCCCTGTGCGGCACGGCTTTCGCGGTTAGGCTCGTGAGGTGGACCTTCGAGACTCCTTCCGCCGGCTCGCCGACCCGCACAGCACGGAGTTCGGCGTCCTCTCGTCAGTGGCCGTCGGCGTGTTGTCGATCGTCGACCCCGCGGCTCTGTCGCCGGGTCGGCGCGCGGCGTATCGCACGGCCGTCGCGGCCGTCACGGGCGCCATGACCTGGGTCGCGGCCCGTTCGGAGTTCGGCTCGGTGGAGGCGCGCGTCGGCACGGCGGTCGGGGCGACGGGTGCGGCACTGGGACTGGCCGAGGCCGGCGAGGCCGTCGACGCCCGCATGCAACGGGGACTCGTCCGGCTGGGGGTGCGTCGACCACGCGCCGTCATCGCCGCCGCCTCCGTCGCGTTCGCGGCCGCGACCTTCCTCGCGGACCGCGCGTGGACGCTCGCCTCGACGCCCCTGCCCGACGCCCTCGCCTGGGAGGACCGCGCACTCCCGGACCCGGTCCGTACCCTCACCTCGGCGCTCCTCGGCCGGACGGACGACTTCGGAGCGCCGGAGCTCCGGGCCCAGCTCGAGACGGCGCGGGAGCGCGCCTTCGTCGACGAGCGGTTCCGGTCGCCGTCGTACGTCCAGTTCGCGGTCGCCGACGACGCTCCGCTCGCCGTCCCCGGGAACGCCGCCTTCCCCGTCACGGCGCGGTTCGCGGCGGACGACGGCACCCTCTACCTCGTCACCCTGTCCGTGGCCGACGGACGCCTCGCGACGCTCGAGATGGTGGAGGTGACCGACGGCGACGAGGAGCCGGGCCATGAGCCCGAGCGGTGGCCGGACGCGCACGACGTCACGCTGCACGTCGAGACCTCCCGCGGCACCGTCCCCCTCGGCTGACCCCGCGCCCCTCTCGCTTCCCCCTCCAGCGTCCCCCTCCTGCGTCCGCCTCCCTTCCCCTCCCACCTCCCTTCCCTGGTCGAGCGCCAGAGAACGCGCCGAGCGCGCCACGATGTCGTGGCGCGCTCGGCGGAAGGTGTAGCGCTCGGCGGAAGGGGCCGCGTGGCGGGTCGAGCGGACGGGGCGGGGCTACTGATTGCTGAAGGCCGCGTCGAACGAGGCCTCCGGGCGCTTCCACAGCAGCGAGCGGATGTAGCCGACGGCCTCCTTCGCGCCGTGGAGGCGATCCATGCCCGCGTCCTCCCACTCGATCGAGATGGGGCCGGCATAGCCGATGGCGTCGAGGGCGCGGAACGCGTCCTCCCACGGCACGTCGCCGTGCCCGGTGGAGACGAAGTCCCAGCCGCGCCGCGGGTCGCCCCACGGCAGGTGCGAGCCGAGGATGCCGGGGCGCCCCGTGTTGGGGCGGAGGCGGGTGTCCTTGCAGTCCACGTGGTAGATCCGGTCCTGGAAGTCCCATATGAAGCCGACGGTGTCGACGCCCTGCCACATCATGTGCGACGGGTCCCAGTTGAACCCGAACGCCGGGCGGCGATCGATCGCCTCGAGCGTGCGCACGCTCGTCCAGTGGTCGTAGGCGATCTCGGAGGGTTGCACCTCGTGCGCGTACCGGACGCCCTCGGCGTCGAAGACGTCGAGGATGGGGTTCCATCGATTCGCGAAGTCCTCGTACCCCGCGTCGATGACGTCGGCGCCCACGGGCGGGAACATCGCGACGTACGGCCAGATCTTCGAGCCGGTGAAGCCGACGACGGTGTCGACGCCGAGCTTGCGCGCCACGCGCGCCGAGCGCTTCATGTCCTCGGCCGCGCGCTGCCGCACGCCCTCGGCGTCGCCGTCTCCCCACACGTAGGGGCGCAGGATCGCCTGGTGGCGGAAGTCGATGGGGTCGTCGCACACCGCCTGGCCACCGAGATGGTTCGAGATCGCCCACACCTTGAGGCCGTAGCGGTCGAGGATCTCGAGGCGGCTCCGCAGGTAGGCGTCGTCCTCGTCCGCGCGCTTGAGGTCGAGGTGGTCGCCCGACGCGGCGATCTCGAGGCCGTCGTAGCCCCACTCGGACGCGAGCCGGGCGACCTCCTCGAAGGGAAGGTCGGCCCACTGGCCGGTGAACAGCGTGACGGGATGGGTGGATTCGCTCACAGTGATCTCCTCGGTGAGTTCGTCGTCGGTGGCCGCTCGGGCGACCCCGGCGTTCAGGGGGTGGTGACGTCGATCCAGGTGCCGGCGTCGGACGCGTCGAGGACGGCCTCCGTGACGACGGCCGCGCGCAAGCCGTCCGCGAAGACGGGGAGTCCGTCGGGGCTCTCGCCGCGGATCGCGGCGTAGGAGTCGGAGACGAACGCCGCGAAAGCGTCCTGGTAGCCCTGCGGGTGCCCGGACGGGACGGTCACGAGGCGCGCGGCGTCGGGCGAGAGCTGATCGGCGTCGCGCGGGAGGAGCGTCGTGCCCGACCTCCGGCCGAGCCACAGCGTCTCCGGCTGCTCCTGGTCGAAGCCGATCGACTCCGCCGCTCCGGCGATCTCGACGTGCAGCCGGTTCTTCCGTCCGGGGGCGACCTGGGAGACGAGCACCGTGCCGATCGCGCCCGACGCCGTCTGCACGGTGGCGGCGACGGCGTCCTCGGTCGTGACCGCGCGGTGCTCGGCACGGTCGGCGAAGAAGGTGCGCGCGGTCGCGGCGACGCGCGTGACGCGGTCGCCCGACACGAACACGACGAGGTCGACGAGGTGCGAGCCGATGTCGGCGAACGCCCGCGATCGGCCGCCGGAGGCGCTGTCGACGCGCCAGTTGTCGTCGCTCTCCTCGAGCAGCCAGTCCTGGAGGTACGACGCGGCGATCGTCAGGAGACGCCCGGACTCTCCCGCCGCCACACGCGCCCGCGCCTCGCGGACGAGGGGATGGAACCTGTAGACGAACGGGACGGTCGCGGTCACTCCCGCGGCCGCGGCCGACTCGGTGAGTCGGGTAGCGTCGGCGACGCTCGTCGCGAGCGGCTTCTCGCAGACGACGTGCTTGCCGGCCGCGATGATCCGCTCGGCCTGCTCGGCGTGGAGGGCGTTCGGGGTGCAGACGTGGACGACGTCGACGGCCGGGTCCGCGAGCAGGGCGTCGAGGGAGGCGAAGCCGCGCTCGATGCCGAGCCTCCCGGCGGCTTCGACCGCTCGCGACTCCGAGGACGACGACAGTCCGACGAGGCGCGCTCCGGCGGCGCGTGCCGCGCGGGAGTGCACCTCCGCCATGAACCCGCCTCCGACGATGCCGACGCCGAGTCCCGTTGCGAACGCCACGCTCAGAGCGTCCTCTCCGACGGGTCCCAGTCCTCGGGGAGGGGCGGCACGACGTCGACCGTGCTCTCGACGTCGACGGGGCGGCCGCTCGTGCCGGCCTCGATCGTCGACTGCATGACGTCGAGGACGTGGAACGCGAGCTCACCGGACGCCCGCTCCGGGACACCGGCACGGATCGCGCGGGCCAGTTCGACGACGCCCGTGCCGCGCGAGAAGGTCGACCCGGTCGCCGGAACCGTGTGCGGCTCGTCATCGTCGCCCTGCACCAGCAGATCGCCGTCGAAGGTGTTCGGGTCCGGGACGGTGAGAGTGCCGTCGACGCCCGCGATCTCGAACTGCGTGCGCCGGAGCTTCGAGTCGAAGCTGAAGACCGATTGCGCGCTCTGCCCGCTCTCGAACTCGAAGAGCGCGGCGACGTGGGTGGGCACGGTGACCTCGAAGGTCTCTCCGGCGCGCGGGCCGGAGCCGATCGTGCGCGACTGCTTCGCCGTCGACGTGACGGCCGAGACGCGCTTCACCGGACCGAAGAACTGCACGAGCGCCGTGAGGTAGTACGGGCCGATGTCGAAGAGCGGGCCGGCGCCCTCCTGGAACAGGAAGTCCGGATTCGGGTGCCACGACTCGGGCCCGGGGCTCTGCATGAGGGTGAGGGCCGTGAGGGGCGCGCCGATCCCGCCCTCCTCCACGAGCCGACGGGACGACTGGATCCCGGCTCCGAGGAAGGTGTCGGGAGCCGTCGCGACGCGCAGACCGGCGGCGTGCGCCGCCTCGAGCAGCGCGCGCCCGCTCTCGCGCTCGAGCGCGAAGGGCTTCTCGCTCCACACGTGCTTCCCGGCACGGATCACCTGCAACGCGACCTCGACGTGGACGCGCGGGATGGTGAGGTTGACGACGAGCTCGATCGCATCGTCGGCG